>JAISDD010000265.1 GCA_031265005.1 Syntrophomonadaceae bacterium
CTTTAAACATAACGAAAATAGCGTGCGGGTTTTAACGAAAATAGAACAGCATCATTCGAAGCCTGGTTTAAATTTATCATGGGAAGTGCTGGACGGAGTTCTGCACCATAGCGGATACGGGACAGAAGTTCCGGAGGCGGCGTCTTTAGAAGGACAGGTAGTGAAAATAAGCGATAAGATAGCTTATGTTCAGCATGATATAGACGATTCTATCCGGGCGGGAATACTGGAACCGAACGAGCTTCCGCGTGACAATGTAAAGATTTTGGGGGAAAGCCATAGTAAAAGGATAGCTACTCTGGTAATTAGCACGATTGAACATACAGCTGAACAAATAAAAATTAACGGCCGTTTACAGGTAGCGCCGCATCCGGAAATAAATACGGCGTTAAAAGAACTGCGGCAGTTTATGTTCGAAAAAGTTTATGATGGAGATGTTTGCAGGACTGAAAGAGAAAAAGCAATGTTTATAATAAATAATTTATATAATTATTATTGCTTGGAACCTAGCCGAATGACTTTACCGTATCAGCGAATCGCCGAACAAGAAAATGTTGAAAAGGCAGTGACGGATTATATATCTGGCATGAGCGACGCTTATTGTATGCATTTGTTCAAAAAAATCTTTTTGCCGCAGGTATTCATGTTAGACAATTGATGTTTTTTGCTTATAAAACGAAAAAGAAAAATTAAAATAAGGACCTGAAAACACAATGGCTCAATTTTATGATGATGATATTATACGTGATGTAGAAGCGCGTATAAGCATTGTGGATATAGTCGGCGAGACTGTTAAACTCACCCGTAAGGGCAATCGTTACTGGGGACTTTGCCCTTTTCACAACGAAAAAACCCCTTCCTTTACTGTGAACCCGGATAAAAATATGTATTATTGTTTTGGTTGCCACGAGGGAGGCAACATCTTCACTTTTGTCATGAAAAGGGAAAATTTAGAATTTAGGGAAGCTTTAGAAAAATTAGCGGTATTAGCTGGAATACAATTGCCGGTTCGCTCCTCAACTCCGGAAACAAAAAGGAAACATGATTTGCTTCAGGTCAATAAAGAAGCGGCGCTGTTTTTCCAAAATAATTTGTATGCTGATAATGGCAGACTAGCGCTGGACTATCTATTGCGGCGCGGTCTTGATCCAAAGATTTGCCGTTCTTTTCAATTGGGTTTTGCGATTGAAGGCTGGCGGCATTTGCTGGACCATATGAATAAAAAAGGCTATGCGGCTGATTCTTTAAAAGAAATTGGGTTGATCAAGCGTAGCGAAGATAAAGACTATTACTTTGACACCTTTCGCAATAGGATAATGTTTCCGATTAAAGCGCCTAACGGAGATGTTTTAGGGTTTGGCGGACGCGTTATCGAAGAAGGGCAGCCTAAATATCTTAACACTCAGGAGACGAAAATTTATTCCAAAAGAAATCAACTCTATGGCTTATATCAAGCCCGAGAGGAGATTAGGAAACAAAACCAAGTATATATTGTGGAAGGATATATGGATTGTATCAAAATGCATCAAGCGGGATTGACAAATACCGTAGCCTCACTGGGAACAGCGTTGACGTCCTCCCAAGCGGCGCTTTTAAGGCGTTACGCCGAGACAGTGATTATTATGTATGACGGGGATGAAGCGGGGCAAAGAGAAACTATGCGGGCGATCGACGTTGTTTTAGAGGAAAAATTTAAAATATATGTAATAGTTTCACCTCCTGATATGGATCCTGATAATTTGACAGATTTTTATGATAAAAAGGAATTTATGCATTTTATACAGAATAATAAAATCAATCATATACAATTTAATCTTAATAATTTAATAAAAAAAGAAAAAATCTTGAATTTAGCAGCTAAGATGAGGATTTTAGCTGAAATAAGAAAATATATACAAAAATTGGACAGCCCGATAGAATTAGATTACAATCTTAAAATTTTAGCACAGCGTTTGCAGCTAGAAGAAAATTTAATAAGCAAAGAGATGAAAATAGGCTTATCTAATGAGAAAAAGGCAGTAAGCGGGAATAAAACTAAAATAATCAGAGATAATATTGAATACGGTAATTATAGTCTGGAAGAGAAGATATTGGTAATGATGCTGACGGATGAACAAGTTTATAACAGAATACAAAGTGCAATCGGATTGGATTTTTTTCGTAATAATGATTATGGAAAGATAATAAATGAATTTGCTGTTTTGGATGGTAAATTCAATCTGGATTGGAATCAATTAACCAATATTTTTTCCGGGTTGAAGTTGGAAAACTATTTAGCTAAATTATCATTGCTTATTGAAGCCGATGGAATTGCGAGCGAACATCAAATTGATGAATTTATAAACAGGGTCCTAAAAAAACGACAAGATGAAGTGTGGCAAAATACTTTGTTCAGGTTGGAAAAAATAAAAGACGAAGGTAATTTTAGAGATTTATTGAATTTTATTATCAATTTGGATACATTCCTTACCCAGGAAGGGGGGGTAAAATGAAACTGGAAAAAAAACTGTCAGATACAATAACACTTTTAGCCGAAAAAGGAAAAAAGAAAAA
>JAISDD010000025.1 GCA_031265005.1 Syntrophomonadaceae bacterium
CGGTACGGTTTCTCCGGCTGACGCCACCAACCAGACCATCGTCTGGAGCATCAAGGACACCGATGGCACGAACGCGACGATTACGGACGGCAACACATTGAGCGCCATAACAGCGGGAGATGTCGTTGTCACGGCCACCATCGTCAACGGCGCGACGGACTACACGCAGGACTTCACCGTAACCGTGAGCCCCGCAGCCTCCTCCCCATCCGGCGGAGGCGGAGGCGGAGACGGGGGCGGAGATTACAGCCAGCCCGCGGAACCGGAAACGCCCGCCGAGGCAGCCGATACAGACACCATCGACGACGAAAGCGTACCTCTCGCCGAACCGGGCGCTATCTGGGATAATCCCTTCATCGATGTAAAAGAAGGAGATTGGTTCTACGCCGACGTAGAGTACACCCACCTCCGTGGTTTGATAATGGGTACGTCGGGCAATACCTTTTCCCCGGTCACCAGCACCACCAGGGGCATGATAGTTACGATACTGTACCGCCACGCGGGAAGCCCTAATGTAAGCGCTCTCGCCAATCCGTTCAGCGACGCGGCGGGCAAGTACTACACCGACGCGGTGAAATGGGGCGCGGCGAACAATATCGTCGTCGGAGTCGGCGGCGGCAGATTTGAGCCCGAAGCTCCGGTCACCCGGCAGGATCTAGCGGTCATCGTGGCCAATTACGCGAAATCCGCGGGCCTGCAATTCCCAGTAACGCTCCAATATCAGACCTTCACGGATGAAAGCGACATCGCGGAATACGCTAAAAATGCCGTGCAGACGCTTTACGGCGGCGGCATCGTCAGCGGCAAATTGAATAATATCTTTGACCCGCTGGGCGAATCCACCCGCGCAGAAGTAGCTTCTATGCTGCACAGATTCCTGGAGGCGGCCGGAAAATAAAACGATTGTCATTCTATTCTGGGTTCGTCCCAGAATCCAAGAGAGGTTGAATAAGGGATATGGATTCCGGCATAAAGCCGGAATGACGTGTCCCGGAAAGTGGGAGCATAAAACCGGAATGACAGTAGCGAAGAGGGGGCATAAAGCCCCCTCTTCGTACCCTTTTGGGGCACAAGACGCGGATAAGCGAGGATCCTTCCTTTGGGAGGACAGGCAGGCTGGAATCCAAAAACAACGATCGTCATTCTGGGCTCGTCCCAGAATCCAAAAGAGATTGGAATTAAGGGATATGGATTCCGGCATAAAGCCGGAATGACGCGTTCCGAAGGTGTATGACGCCTGCCTGCGCCCCGCAGGGGTGTGACCCGAAGGATTATGCCCCGCCTGTACTCGCGTAGCGGGTGAAGGGCATAAGCGTACAATTTAGGAAGAAATAAGGCGAAAGACATCTAAAGTTCGTTTACGTTTACGAGGTGAATCAGCGCATTTTTGAGATAATGTATGAATATTATCCAAGATGGAAATTGCGTCAAGATAAAGCATAACTAAAGCACCGACAACGGCGAGAATAATTTGAAGTTCTCTATAGAGACTTTTGTTAGGGCCAGAATTATCAGAAGTCTTTAGGGGAAAAACGCCCTTTCATAACCAAGGCTTCACAAATAGCTGCTAATAATAATTTTCCACTGATAAAGGCTTTCATCGTAGTTTCTGTTCTCGCAGGCATATCGTCGTAATCAAAAAGACTTTTAAGGCGTTTAAAAAGAAGCTCTATTTGCCAGCGTTGTTTGTATAAGTCTAATATCTTGTCGCGTTCAAAAGGCAACGAGGTTGCGACAATTACATAGTTTCCATAAAAAAGTTGTATATCACTTGGGGCTGTTCGCCTTTTTTTCTTGTTTGACTTTTTGATTTGCCGTTTACTGTCCGCGGCTTGTTCAGAAGTTTTACGATATACGCATATTCTTACAGGAGTTAGTTTGCCGCCATGTAAATAGTTTAAGCCGAACTCCGTACTGCTGCCTTCGTTCATATCTTTTATGGCGTCAGTTATGTCAAAACGTTCGCCTTTTCCGTCATATGTCGTAAACGCGTTATATTTCAGCCGTATAATAAATTCTGCTCCGCATGACTTTGTATGTTCTATTGAATTTATCGTTCCGTAAGCTCTGTCCGCAAGGATTATATCGCCTTTAGCAAATTTAGTGAAATTCGTGAGTTTTTCTCCCGTTTTTCCTGATGTCGCTATGGTTTCCATCGGTTTTAGGCTATATATATCGACAGCATAATGTAATCGAGCCAAGACACTCCCTTTTGCGTTCATTTTTTCATCGGTAGCGTCTACGGCTATTACTTGTCTGTCTTTTAAAAATTCTGGCTTTTCGAATATTATTCCGGCAGTGCGGCATATGTTTTGGGTCAGCCAATTATTCCAGTCCATACTCTTTTGGATTCTGAAATATACCGCGTTCTTGTCAAGATTTATTGAGCCGCCACTTTTTAATAATGCGGAAGTTCCTCCTAATGACTTCCCGTTTGTTTGATATGCAAGGTTTAGCATTAATAAATCTTTTGCGGTTTTTATGTTCCGCGCTCTTTCCAACGCTCCCAATTCACGCGCTTTTTCTTCCCAGCCTTCTGGAAAAAGAGTGTATATTTCCTCCATTCTTTCGCGGACTTCTTCTATGTTTTTCATCATACTTTTTATTTCGGCTTTTCTATGTTTTTTCTTTATTTGTACGCTTATGCCCCGGGCCGGGTTCGCATTAGTTCCTAATGGCGGAGGGCGAGGGATTCGAACCCCCGTGGGCTTGCACCCAAACGGTTTTCAAGACCGCCGCGTTATGACCACTTCGCTAGCCCTCCTTAAAAATGCTTCAAGCGGAAATATTATAGCGCAAAAATACTGGCCTGACAATACGGCGAAGGATATATGTTCCGTAATAAGACTCAGCAAAAACCGTACCCGCATATCTTTCTGCGGAAACGCGCTACAGTCTCAAACTGTAAATGATACGCTTTTTCTGATTCTATTCGAGGGAAACTCTCATTTACAGAATAAACTCCCTATTATTCATATACGGCTGTAATACTTTGGGTATTGCCACAGAGCCGTCTTCTTGCTGATAATTTTCCAGTATCGCCGCTACTGTCCGCCCTACCGCTACTCCAGAACCATTAAGCGTATGAACAAATCTAGGTTTTTCTTTCAGTCCCGGACGATAGCGGATATTGGCGCGCCGAGCTTGAAAATCTTCACAATTGGAACAAGAGGATATTTCCTTATAAGCATTGTAACTTGGCATCCACACTTCCAAATCATAAGTTTTAGCCGCGCTAAAACCCATATCCCCGCTCGATAAGAGTATAACCCGGTAAGGTAATCCTAAAAGCTGCAATACTTCTTCAGCATCCGCCGTCATTTTCTCCAGTTCTTCATAAGATATTTCCTCTGTGGCAATTTTTACTAATTCTACTTTGTTAAATTGATGTAACCGGATCAGCCCTCGCGTATCACGGCCGGCAGACCCCGCTTCGGCGCGAAAACACGGTGTATAAGCAGTCAGTTTTAATGGAAGCTGATCGGTGCTTAAAATTTCCTCTCTATAAAGATTAGTAAGCGGCACTTCAGCGGTAGGTACCAAGTACAACTCTCTCTGCTCCAGCTTAAACATGTCTTCGGCAAATTTAGGCAACTGTCCGGTTCCTTCCATGCATTCGGCATTTACCATGAAAGGAGGAAGAATTTCTTTATATCCGTGCTTATTGACATGAACGTCCAGGAAAAAATTTATTATAGCGCGCTCCAAGCGTGCACCCCAGCCTTTGTAGACTACAAACCGCGCCCCCGAAAGCTTTGCTGCTCTTTCAAAATCAAGAATATCTAATTTTACTCCGACATCCCAATGCGCCTCAGGATTAAAAGAAAATCGGCGTACTTCTCCCCAGCGGCGTATTTCCAGATTGCTATTTTCGTCTTCTCCGATCGGAACCGATTCATGGGGCAGGTTAGGAATCTTCAGCATTATAGTTTGAATTTCTTTCTCCATATCAGCAATCCGCTCATCTAATACTTTAATTTCCGCTCCGGTCCGGCGCACTTGTTCCATTAAATCAATAGGATTTTCTCCAGCTTTTTTCTTTTTACCTACTTCCTGCGAGGCAACATTACGGAAATTTTTTAGTTCCTCTGATTTGCTTAAATGCGCACGCCAGTCCGCGTCAATTTTTAAAAACTCATCTAAAGCGCTGCTGACAAAGCGTTTCCGCAATAATTCATTTACTTTATCCGGGTTAGCTCGGATGTATTTTACATCTAGCATCTGGCAGCCCCTTTCTTGACCATTTGCGCGTACATCGCTCTATTTTCTAAAAGTGCAGCAATACCGGCGCTTCCGATACGCCATCGGAATTTCCCAACGCTTTAAGTACCTTATCTTCAATTTTATTATCAACATTTATTAACATGATAGACTGTTCCCCTTTTTTCTTACGCGCCACTTTCATTCCCGCAATATTCACTCCGGCATCGCCTAGCTGCATCGCGACCGGACCAATAATCCGCGGGCGGTCTTCATGTTTTACCAGTAAAACATATCCCTCCAAATGGCTTTCGGTTTCATATCCGTCAATTTCCACCAAAATAGGAATCCTGGCTCTGGAAATGGTGCCTGCCAATTCTATTTCTCCGTCTTTACCATATATATGCGCGGTTATCAAATTTTTATATCGTTTGAGACTTTGAGCTTCTTTCTTC
>JAISDD010000122.1 GCA_031265005.1 Syntrophomonadaceae bacterium
TTTATTAAGGAAAAAGGCACATTCGAAGAGCCTGTCTTTATGGGGACTTTTGATTTTTATATGGATTCTTCCTCTTTTGAGGAATATGTATATCCTATAGATCCTATTAACGACAGCATGATGCCTTTGGAATTTATGTTAGCAAAAGATCAGACTGTCGAATATCACATGATATATGAAATACCCGGCAGTACCACTGATTTGCAGCTTATGTACACTGAACTTGATGAGAATGAGCAGGACGGAGCTACTTTCACCGTAAGGTTGCATCTGTAGTAATAGGGCAAGCCTTGAGGAACCGTCTGTTTTAGGCTGCGGCAGAAATATTCCGAATAAAAAGGAATTATTAAATCTTTGCTGAACATGTTTAACATCTGAAATGATATGTGGCGTGTATGTTTGCTTAAAGTTTGTACAATTGTATGATATGGCGTACACATATTAAAAGTATTGATTTGCTAATATGAAAAATCAGACACTTATTTGGCTTTATGAGGGAGCCGGAAATAAAGGGAAAGAGGTGTTAGATTTTTTAAAAATGAGAAGGCGTTTGTATAAAGTTGGTATAAATTTTGCACTGTTATCTCTTCATTACATAACATAAATTTTGTAGGGAGGGACGGACTATGATTGATTGGGCTACGGGGCTTAAATGCTTTGTAAGCGGCGTTGTGGGAGTTTTTTTGGTTATGGTGTTTTTGCAGTTAGCTGTAACAGCATCCAGCAAGCTGGCGCAAGCTTTTGACAAACCAAAAGAACCAACGAAGCAAGCTTCTTAATAAAATTTGCTGTTACTCTTATTTATCTTATTTAGAGGGAGGAATTTTGTTTGGGAATGATTAAAGACGCACTGCTTACTACCGGTTTTCCCGCTTTAGAATTTGGCCAGGTAATAATGTGGATAATTGGCTTTGTTTTGTTATATTTAGCGATAAAGAGAGAATTCGAACCGCTCTTGCTTTTGCCTATAGGTTTTGGTATTTTGATGGCGAACCTGCCTTTGGCCCCTTTGATGGTGACCTCTACCGGCGAATTGGGTTTGATTGGCCGTTTTTACCATTATGGGCTGGAATGGGAAGTTATCCCGCCCCTTATCTTTTTAGGGCTGGGGGCTATGACGGACTTCGGGCCGGTCATAGCGAACCCGAAGACTTTGCTTTTGGGCGCCGCCGCGCAAGGAGGAGTTTACATAACTTTTTTTGTGGCGATGATTATGGGATTTGACGTCAGAGAATCCGCGGTAATAGGAATCATAGGAGGCGCGGACGGGCCGACCACTATTTATCTGGCCGCGAAGCTGGCGCCGCATATGATGGGGATGTGCGCGGTGGCGGCGTATTCGTACATGGCTATGGTACCCTTGATTCAGCCGCCGGTTATGAAAGCCCTGACCTCGAAAGAGGAAAGGCTGATTACCATGAAATCTATGCGGCCGGTGGGCAAGATGGAAAAAATCTTTTTTCCGGTCATCTCCATGATACTTATTTGCCTGTGCGTTCCGGACGCGTCCCCTTTGATGGCTATGTTTATGCTGGGCAATCTGTTTAGAGAATCAGGAGTGGTATCCAGGCTTTCTAACGCGGCTCAGAATGAACTGATGAATATAGTGACTATTTTCTTGGGGGTATCGGTGGGAACTACCATGTCGGCTTCCACCTTTTTGACTTTTGACGTGATAAAAGTTTTCATATTAGGGGTTTTAGCTTTTAGTTTCGCGACGGCCACCGGGGTTATTTTCGCCAAGATCATGAATATATTCCTGAAGGATAAGATCAACCCGCTTATAGGGGCGGCCGGAGTTTCAGCGGTGCCTATGGCGGCCCGGGTAGCTCATAAAGTGGGGCAGGAAGCCAATAAGAAAAATTATCTGCTTATGCACGCCATGGGCCCTAATGTGGCTGGAGTCATAGGAACGGCAGTAGCGGCGGGAATGTTCATCAGTGTGTTAGGAAGATAAAAAAATATAAATAATAAAAATTTAGGAGGTAGTTGGAAATGGCAAATATCGAATGTCCGTTGGCAGGGAAAGTTTTGGAAGTATTGGTTGAAGTAGGTCAGCAAATAAATGAGGATGATGAAATTTTATTAGTCGACGCGATGAAAATGGAAAATCCTATTTACAGTACCACAGGCGGTACCGTGAAAGAAATCAAAGTCAAGGTGGGGGAACAAGTCGCGGAAGGCACTATTTTAGTGGTTGTGGAATAGCTTTGCTGTATGAAGGCTGTTCATTGATAATATGCGCGATTTGTGCCGCGGTATCATGAATTTGATCAGAGGGACCATTTTTTAAAATGGTTCCTCTTTTTAAATATGAGCCTGGGCCTATTTATACTATTCTCAATTTAGATTCCGCCCAAAATTTTTGGGCAGGCTACGGAAAATACCCCTGCGGGGCACGAGATAGTATTATGATTTCCTTAAACAGCGTCCGGCGGCAGATCGTTAAATGGGAGGGATGGCATTGCCCAGCGAAAATAAGAAATATGATAATAATGGGCCGCTTTATGAAAAGCGCCGCCGTTTTTATGAGCATGACGCTCATTTAAAGAAAAAGGCGGTGGCGGAAGGGCATAGCGTCAAAATAAGCGGCAGTGAAGTAATATTATACCGCGGAGTATCCTCAACCAACACCGTTATAAAAGAATTAGCTTCTTCCGGGCTCGCAGACAGAAGCATAGTTTGGAGCCAATATCAGTCGCAGGGCAGAGGCAGAATGAGGCGTAAATGGGATAATAGCAAACCCGGACGGGGCCTGCTTTTTTCTATGCTGATAAGAGAGGCTGGCTTAGAAGCGCGGTATGCGCCTCTGTACACTTTATTTACCGCCGCTGTCCTGGCGGAGGCCGTAAGAGCTGAAACCGGCTTGCAGGCTGGAATAAAGTGGCCGAACGATATGGTCGCCGGCGGCAGGAAACTCTGCGGAATACTGTCGGAGAGCAGTTTGTACGGCAATAAAATCAATTATCTGGTGATCGGGATAGGGCTGAACGTAAATCAAAAAGCCGGTGATTTTCCTTTGGAAATCAGGGATACCAGCACTTCTCTTCATAGGGAAACCGGGCGCTATGTTTCACGGGTTAGGCTGCTGAAAACTTTTTTGCGGACTTGGGCCCGGCAAACTGAGCGGCTGCAAGAAAACGGATGGCCCTACATACTGGAAATATGGAAAAAGTATGAAATCACTCTGGGCAGAGAGATAAAAGTTATCAGTGAAGAACGGCAGTTAACAGGGCGGGCGGTAGATATCGGCGCAACAGGAGAATTAATACTTGAGACCCCGGACGGCAACCATATAAAATGTCTGGCGGAAGATATAAGTTTGGGAAAATATTATTATGGCAAGGGCGGCTAGACGTCCGTGCGTTATTCATTTTGACGTTAAGATTGTGAATCCTCTTATACCCCTGAGCGGGCATTTCATAAAGCAAATAAAAACAGTGGCGCTTCCTAATGATAACCAATATATTATATTAGAAATAATTTTTTACAGCAAACAGCGCTTTTAATTGTGTACGATAAACGGACATATGTAAGAAAAATCGTCCAATACTTCCTTTGATTTATAAGAACAATCCTGGATTTCATTTTTGCGATTATTATGGAATAATTTGATTTTCTCCCATGTTTAGGGCAATTACGACAATATGGCATATTTATTGCTTGTTATTTGTGTATACGCGATAGAAATATTTGCCTAAATTGAAAATGAAGGGGGGTATAATACACTATAATAATCGAAAAATAATCTAAAAGAGCAAAGATTGTATAATATTTGTTCCAATTGTTTTAGCTTTAAGTGCAGCATCGCAAGCAACAATGTCCTCATATTGCGTTATGACGATTAAGTTTCGACATATGAATTTTTATAGTGTGGCGGCGCTGAAAAAAGGGAATGCTGCCATAAGTGAGCATTTTAATATCTGGTTTGAGGTGTTTATTTCTGTCCTGGTCAAGGTAAGGTTATTTCCAAACTAGTTGTTATCAGCGAAAACAGGAACAAATTGTAATATTAATTCAATTTTCCCATTGAAGTTCAAATGGTTCAAGTGTTGACGAATAAAAGTTTTTATAAAAACTGGTTACAATATTTTTAAGGAGGAGACTAATGTCAAAATACATGGATTTATATAAGGAAAAGCTCACGACGCCGGCGAAAGCGGTACAATGTGTAAAATCAGGAGATTGGGTATGGTATGGAGCGTTTACTATGGCTCCTCCCGCTCTGGACGCGGCGTTAGCGGACCGGGTGGGAGAAGTTAAAGATGTGAAAGTAAAAGGGATCTGTACCCTTTTTGACGCCCAGGTAGGCGTTAGAGACCCGGAACATAAGTCTTTTATATATCATTCCGGGCATCAAAGCGCCCATGACCGTCATCTGTCCGATAAGAACCTTTGTTATTATATAGTCGGAAATTACGGGCTGAGCCCGCATAATTTAAATAACGGCTCTATGGGGTGGCCTAATGTAGCCATGGTTATGACTACCCCTATGGATGAAAACGGCTTTTTCAATTTCGGGCCGTCCTGTTCATACATCAAAGACGTATGTGATCTTGCGCAATATGTCATTTTGGAGGTCAATGAAAATGTTCCCTGGTGTATAGGGGCCATGAAGGAAGCTATTCATATTTCCGAAGTAACGCATATCGTGGAAAATACTGTTCCTATGAGAGCATTCCCGGCCGAAATCCCAGCCACGCCGGAAGAAAAACAGATAGCCAACCTGTTGGTGGAAAGAATCCAAGATGGCTCCTGCCTCCAGTTCGGGATAGGAGGGATGCCTCAAACTATAGGTAAGATCCTGGCTTATGAAGCCAATTTGAAAGACTTGGGCATTCATTCGGAAATGTTCGCCGATTGTTTTGTGGACTTGGTCGAACAGGGCGTGGTCAACGGCAAGAAAAAGAATGTGGACACGGGAAAAATAACTTACACTTTTGCGATCGGCTCTCAGCGTATGTATGATTTCATGGATAAAAATCCGGTCTGTCTGACTTATCCGGTCGATATCACCAATTCTACTGAAAGGATCGGGCTGCTGGACAACATGGTGTCCATTAATAACGCGGTGCAGGTCGATCTTTTCACGCAAATAAATTCCGAATCCAACGGCCCGCGTCAAATTTCCGGAGTAGGAGGGCAATTGGACTTCACCATCGGCTGTATAAAATCTAAAGGCGGGCAATCCTATATTTGCATGACTTCTACCCGTTCGTCAGGCGGAAAATTGATATCCAGGATCGTCCCAACTTTGTCTCCGGGGTCCATTGTAAGCGTACCGCGTCATTATGCTTCTAATATTGTTACTGAATACGGCATAGTAAATGTGGCGGGAAAATCCCTTTACGCCAGGGCTGAGCTGCTGATAAGCATCGCTCATCCTGATTTCAGGGATGAATTGGTCAAAGCTGCCCAAGATTTGAATATTTGGACCAAGACCAACAAAATCGACTAATAAGTCCTGTTTTTACAGTCATTTATTGGTTGGCTAAAGTTTGCGGGTTTAAACAATAGAATTATTAATTTCTTGAGGTAACTGACAATGTTTGAATATCGTGAGGGCTTTGAAATTAATAATATAAGGAGGCACAATAAGTAATGGGTAGTTTTATTATAGTTATCGTGTATTTTGCTATTACGCTGGGTATCGGTTTCTACATGGTCAAGAAGCAGAGCAGCACCGCGGAGTTTTTTGTCGCGAAGAGGGGGCTGAACTGGTATTTGGTAATTCCCCTGTTGTTTGCCGAGTTGATCGCCGGTGCCGGTACGGTCGGCAACGCGTCCGATGCTTTCAGATACGGGCTGTCTTCGGCTTGGGTGAACTGGGGCATGTGCGTGGGGGTATTTTTGGTACTGCTATTCTGCGCTAAATTTTACCGGATAGCGGGAAGTAAATTTGGGGTCATGTCGGTCCCGGCAGCTTACGGCGAACGCTTTGACCAAAAAACCCGTATCGTTCTGATGGTCATTTTGGTGTTGGTTTACGGTATGCTGTTCGCCATGCAGCCGGCGGCTTCAGCGGCTGTTCTTACGCCGATGCTGGGTATCGACCGCATAGTTGTGGCTTGGGTAATGGCGATATTTTTCATAGTTCTGACCATCACCGGAGGCATGAAGGGCTTGGCGTGGATGAATGTGCTCCATTCCATAGTAATGTATGTAGGCTTAGGGGTGGTATGTTTTGTATGTATAAAAGCGGTGGGAGGTTTCGGAAATATAGCCGCGGTCCTTCATTCCACCGACGCCACCACAAATTTTTTGCGGGTAGACCAGCCCAGTCTTAACGCGGCTTTGGCTTCGGCCTTCGGTACCGCGGTATCGTTTTTTGCCGCCGCTACTTTAGTGTCGGTTATTTTCGGCTCTATCAATATGCATCATATAAATAAGGGCTGTATAACGGCGGCGATTTTGGTTATAATTTTTGCTTTCTTCCCGGCCTTTATAGGGATCACCGGAAAAGTCGCGGTCATGACCGGCTTATTGCCTGCCGATACCGCCGGCGGCGGGATATTATACACCATGGCTAATTATAACGGGGTCGTATTCGGAGGGCTGGCTTCCATGGGCGTTTTAGCGGCCATCCTTTCCACCGCCCCCGGCTTACTGTTAGTAGTAACGACTATGCTCAGCCGCGATTTCTTCAGGTTGATCAAAAAAGAAGCTTCGGACAAAGAAGAACTTAATTTTGCCAGGATTTGTATGGTCGTGGTAGGTATATTAGCCACCTTTTTAGGATTAAAAGCGACTTCCATACTGGGACAGATGATGGGAGCTTTTCAGGTGCGCGCGATTGCCGGATTTGCCTTAGTATTAGGAATTTTATGGGGCAGAGTTACCAGCGCGGCGGCTTTCTGGTCCATGCTGATAGGCGGTATCATCGCCGCTGTTTGGCATTTTAGCGGCGGCTGGTTTGGGCTGGCTCCGTTGTGGCCGTCTTTGCTCGTAGGTATGCCGATCCTGATTATTTTGACTTTAGTCGCTAAAAACCCGATCGATCCTAAATGGACCCGTTACCGGGAAGCTCTGGCAGAAGCGGAAGCGGACGGAAGCTTATAATACGGATTTGTTTTAGAAGAGAGGCCGTATTTTCTGAGTATAATAGTAAAAAATAAAAGCGGTTTACATTTTGACAATAGACTAAATATTTTGCTGATAACAAAAAACAGAAGGAAAAAGTAGGAGGGAAAGGTTAATGAGAGATATTTATTTAGTGGAAAGCGTGAGGACGGGGATTGCCAAAGCAGGTAAAAATTCCTGGTTCGCCAATTTAAGAGCCGATGATATGGCGGGTATAATTATGAATGAGCTGAT
>JAISDD010000138.1 GCA_031265005.1 Syntrophomonadaceae bacterium
AATAAAAAACACGTGGTTTATGTATGGTTTGACGCCCTTATCAATTATTTAAGCGTGGCAGGATTTAGCGGCGATAAAGAAAAATTTAGCAAGTATTGGCCGGCGGACGTACATCTGATGGCGAAAGATATTATACGTTTTCACGCTATTATATGGCCTATTATATTAATGGCTTTGGGACTGCCTTTGCCGAAGCAAGTTTGCGCTCACGGCTGGATCATGCTGGAAGGCGGTAAAATGTCAAAGTCGAAAGGGAATGTGGTTGACCCCGCTGTGCTGGTGGAAAAATATGGAGTAGACGCGGTGCGCTATTATTTGCTTAAAGAGCTTAGCTTTGGGCAGGACGGATATTATTCTGAAGAAATGCTGGTCAACAGGATTAATTCAGATTTAGCTAATGATTTAGGGAATTTAGTAAGCAGAACGGCGGCCATGCTGGAAAAATATTTTGAGGGAATAATTCCGGTGCCAGGGACCGCGGAAGAAATAGATCAAACATTAATAAGTTTTGGAGAAAAAGCCTACCAAGAAGCAACTGCTTTTTTGGAAAAACTTGATTTTGCTAATTATATTGCGGCAGTTCAAAAGCTTATTGCCAGAGCTAACAAATATATCGACGAAACGGAGCCTTGGAAACTGGCGAAAGAACAAAGCCAAAAATCCCGATTGGGTTCTGTGCTATATAATTTAGCGGAAAGTATACGCAGAATCGTCATTTTATTGGCGCCGGCCATGCCTACACTGGCGTCAAGGACTAACGAACAGATCGAGTTATTTGAAAATACAGAGCAGATACGCTGGGAAGAGGCGGCGCAATGGGGCAGAGTCCGCGTGGGGAGCAACACGCGCAAGGCGCAAGCGCTGTTCCCGCGCATTGACGATTCGGTGTTGGACAACAAAGGAGAAAAGTCAGTACTCCAAGAGGTTGCAGAGGAAAAGAAAGCGGAAAAAGAAAGCGAAGAGCAAGAAAAATATCTGACCATAGATGAATTTTCTAAAATGGATTTACGGGTAGTAAAAATTCTGGAATGTTCTAAAATGGAAAAAGCGGATAAACTACTGGTTTTGAAAGTGGATTTGGGAAACGAAATAAGGACTGTGGTTTCAGGCATCGCCAAACATTATGACCCAGAATCCTTGGTGGGCAAGAAAGTGGTTTTAGTCGCTAATCTTAAGCCGGTAAAACTTCGAGGCACTGTTTCTCAGGGAATGATTTTAGCTGCATCGGATGAACAAGAAGGATTGGAAGTTATAACTATTCAATCTGATTTAGCTCCGGGGGTAAAAGTAAGGTAGTAATTAAAAGGTGGAGTTTTATGTTAATTGATTCACATGTTCATTTGCAAGACAAAAAACTGATTTCTGATTTACCTAATATTTTAGCTAACGCTAAAGCGGCAGAAGTAGATTATATGGTCTGTATAGGTTATGATTACGCCAGCTCGTGTCAAGCGGTCAATTTGGCGCGTAAATACGACCAAGTATATGCCGTCATAGGAGTGCATCCGCATGATGCCAGCACTTTAGATGAAAAAACTTTATCGGAGTTGTATACTTTAGCAAAAGAAACTAAAGTAGTAGCTATCGGAGAGACAGGGTTGGATTATTATCGAAACTTGTCTCCGCAAGATCAGCAAAAAAAAGCGTTTATTGACCAGATACATTTGGCTAAAGAGTTGTATAAACCGATCGTAATTCATGACCGGGATGCGCATCAGGATGTTTTAGACATTATAAAAAAAGAAAAAGCTGGCGTCAACCAAGGAATTATGCATTGTTTTTCAGGACATTTGCCTTTAGCGGTTGAAATGATGCAGCAAAATTTTTACATATCTTTTGCGGGACCGATAACCTATAAAAATGCTAAAAAGACTCATGAGGGTGCAGCAAAAATTACTATGGATCGTATTTTAGTGGAAACAGACTGCCCTTATTTAAGTCCGGAGCCATTGCGCGGGAAACGGAATGAACCGGCTAATGTGAGGTATGTGGCAGCTAAACTAGCTGAACTGCGGCATAAAAGCCTTTCGGAGATAGGATACCTGACCAGCCGCAATAGTAAACAAGTTTTTAGAATAACGGACTAATTTTACAGAACTTTGAAAGTATGTTTGCCGAACAGTTGGCTATTTTAGACGTAGCGGCGCGTCGGGGAAACGGTGCTGTTAAGATGGAGGAGGCACGCTGGAACTAGAAATCCAACCCAATGTTTTTTAAAAAACGCGAAAATTGGTACAATATGCAGAATTAGATAATGATATACTATAAAAAAAAGAAAGGCGAATGAAGCATGAAGAAAATCTTGACCGGATTATTAGTTTTTGTAATGATAACTGCGCTTAGCGCGTGTACTGCTAGTAATAATTCCAGTGAAACCACGCCGCCCGCTGACGATCAGCCTGTGCAGGAGCAGCCCAAACCAGCTGAGCCTATAATTGATACTGAAGGGTATACTATTATAGCCGAAGGATTAAAGCAAAAAGGTAATTTAGTAGTAACAGACGAACTTTCTTTGGAAATTATCGAAGGCTGGCACGTCCTGAAACAAACTAATGGCTTTCAAGTTTATGATAATCCTGACGGCAACGCTATTGTAATAATGGTGTCGGGAGAAGATCAAACTTTAGAATCGGCTTATGATTCAGTGGTTGATGTTATGGAACAATATAATGGGAATTCTTTGGAAGACGCGGAATTGTGGGAGCATACTTTTTATTTCACGTCATATGAGTCGAACGGATACCAGACTTTATATAGAAGCGTATTGGACAATGGTAAATTTATAACTATAGTTTTAGTTGACAATGGCGATACAGACAGTATTAATAAAATGTTTTACACTATCCAGTTAAAATAAAAAAATTAAGCAACCCGGACCGTTTAGGCGTTCAGTACAGATATCCGTGAAAATAGTGACCTTCGGCTGAAAAAGGTGCTAAGAGTAATTTATGATAGAAATTATGAGAGTGTGCCTTTAATGGGGAATAGATACATATGGAAAAAGTAAAATGGGGAAAAACAGGATTGTCAGTCACCCGGAGCGCTTTTGGCGCTTTGCCTATTCAAAGATTATCGAAGCAAGATGCGGTACGCCTTTTGAATATGGCTTACGATAATGGAATAAATTTTTATGATACAGCTAGAGCTTATTCAGACAGCGAAGAGAAATTAGGCTGTGCTTTTCATGATAAGCGGGATGATTTGATAATCGCTACTAAAACACAATGTAAAAATCCTCAAGAGTTTTGGGAGCATTTAAACATCAGCCTGGAAAAATTGCAAACAGATTATATAGATATTTATCAATTCCACAACATTGAGCAGATACCGCTGGAAAATTCACCTTTATATGAATGTATGCTGAAAGCGAAGGAAGAAGGGAAAATAAGGCATATTGGCGTTACTTGCCATAAGCTTTTCAATGCGCGTACAGCTATGAACAGCGGGCTGTACGAAACTATTCAATATCCTCTTTCGGCGTTATCTTCCGCGGAAGAGATAGGGTTTGCCCGAGAGTGCGGCGACAAAGAAATCGGGGTGATAGCTATGAAGGCTTTAGCGGGAGGCATGTTGAAAAGCGCTGCTTTCAGCATGGCTTATCTGAGGGCGATACCGCAAGTTATACCCATTTGGGGCTTTCAGTTTGAACATGAGTTGCGTGAAGTACTGGAGTTGGAAAAAATGCCTCCGCCGTTAGATGAGGCGATGCTGGAGGCTATTGCAGAGTGCCGCGGGGAATTAAACGGTGATTTTTGCCGCGGATGCGGGTATTGTATGCCTTGCGCAGTTGATATTAAAATAAATTGGATAGCGCGTATGCCGCAGTTATTAAGGCGCGCGCCTTATAAACCGTTCTATACTCCCGAATGGAAAAAAGAGTTGGCAAAAGTTGAAAATTGCACCGAATGTGGATCGTGTATGGAACGGTGTCCTTATGAATTAAAAATAACCGATCTTTTACAGAAATCAGCGGAAGATTACAAAAAATTCGGGCAGGAACATGGTTTTGATTTAATTTAAATAAAAAATGCATGGACAGATAGCTGTTTTTAGTGTTTGCCTGTTCATGCGTCAGAAAATAAGCCGTTTTAAAAAAGTAAAAAACTTTGAAAATAATTCTAAGCTTAAATCTTTACCGGCTTTAAATAACAGAGCAGTAATGAGTACCAGGCCTAACAGGCCAAAAAGAGGGTATATCCGGCTGACTAACGTCGAAAAGCTTTGTAAAGCCAGAGGCAAAGCTAATGTGGTAACGATAAACAAGCACAAGCGGTAATTTAGCTTGCTGAAACTGGCGATACGCTGAGATACTCCGTAAGTGTTTGCAATTGCCGTTGTCAATATGCCTATTGAAAGAACAGCGGTATAAATATATTTGGCGCTGACTGACAGATTTCTTGCTACATACAGCATGGGAACTTGATAATGAAATATGG
>JAISDD010000180.1 GCA_031265005.1 Syntrophomonadaceae bacterium
TAACTCAGGATTAAATGCAAACTCTGGGATTTCACCATCAAATGTACTGGGTATCCTAGCGCCTATTTTTATTTCTTCAAAAACTTGGAACATAGCCTTGTGTTTTTGAATACTCTTGAACCCATCCCTAAGATTCTTGAAGAAGGAATTTCTTTTTAAATCGTCTATTTTATATCCCACCATGAATCCTGCATTTTTAGAATCTTTATCTTTGAGCTTTGCTAAATACTGATTATTATACACAAAAACATATGCGGGAGGAGTATTATTACCATTAATAGTTAAACCATTTTCACAAGCGATTACCTCGTTATATGTTTCTTGCAATTTATCATCTTTCATATCCTCCAAAGTTAACGCGATAAAAATTACTCTAAAATATTTTACTTCCTTTTTTAATGCTTTGTATAACAAGTCTCGCACCGAGGTTTTACCAAGCTCTCTAGCCTTAACCTCTATAGAAAAGCGTTCATTAGTCAGAGGATAAAAAGCGTTGAATTCGCAGTGAGACACTGAGCTGTTTTCTTTGTTTTCAATTTCTATAGAAAAACCTGCAACTATAAAAGCTGAGGTGACAGAAATCTCATGAAAAGTACCAATAAATTTATCTTTATTCTTTAAACGCTTAAGTAAAATATTCTGTATCTCTAGATTATGGGCTAATAAATAAAGGCCGTACGATAATCTCAAAAAAGCTTGCCCGGCACCAGAAGGTGAAAGAGTAAATATTTTGTTGTTGGTATTTTTTGAGGCACTATTCCTGTCTTCAACGGCTAAACGATACCATTCTATAAATGGATGCCTTTCTTCATAAGGTTTTGAATTCTCTTTCTCAAGCCAGTCTCGTCCAAAGAGGTCTAAAACATAGCTAAATAGGAAATCATGAAATGTTTGCCATTTCTTTGATAAGAAAACCTTATTTCCTACTGCAATAACACGATTCTCTCCGGCTAAGCAAGAAATAATTTTTCTTCCAAGCCCTTGTTGTTCTGATATTTGATGATGCTGGGCTGTCAATCGTTTCTCCACCTCCCGAAAACCTACGAAAGGAAGATCTCGACAACATTTCTTAAACTTCTTACCACTACCACAAGGGCAAGGATCATTAGCTCCAATTTTTTTCATAACTAAACTATTAATTCTCCAGCCCAATTGACCAGTCTACCAAGCATCACTTCAGGTGTTTCTTCTTTTTCGGCTTTCCCAAGGACTATGGAAAGGATTTCTTTTTCTGCGCCGGATAATTTGTGTGATAATTCTGTTTTGCGGGTTATGTATTCGCCTGTTTGCGCGTAATGATTGGCCTGAATGACAAAAGTGGCTGCTTTATAGAAGCCTTTAATGACTTCCCGCAGGCTTTACTTGGGCGCGTGTACAAAAGTGTGGCAAGTAGCGTGGTAAATATTAGCTGCGCCGATTTTGACACTTTCTTTTATATCCGCAGCAGTCACTTTCGGCAAAATTCCGTCTAAAGTGCCGAAATAAGCCTTGGTTTCCTTTGTAAACTGTAATAAATCATGCTTAGGCCAATTATTTAGTTGTTCCCGCCCTCCTCAGGCCTTTTCTGGCTAAGACATAGTATCAACCATTTCGCGGTATCTTACTAGGTCTGCCATATCAAGTTTGTCAAGCACAACGACTACGTCAAAATCACTCTTTCCGGTCTGTTCGCCGCGCACATAGCTGATTTACAAGCTGACAAAAAGCAATCTTTCGCCAAAGTGGTTTTTTAACTTTTTACTAATTTCTTTAAGCCAATTTTCTTTATTAATCATAACCAAATTATATCACTTTATATTTTGCTTAAAATGACTTGACTTCCTGCGCTTAGTAAGCGGTAATGTGTATATAAGGTGAATCTATAATAAAAAGGATATCAAAATGAAATGCAAAACACAAACAAAATTAAATTTAAAACATATAAAAATCAATCTCTCTGGAAAAGAGAAATTAAGAAAAGAAATTTTAGAAAAGGTTGTTAAGCAAGGGAAACCGCAGGGACTGAATTATAAAGAATTTATTGAGTTTGGGAATGAACTTTTTATGGTGCATCCGGAAGAATATTTGAAATTAACAAAAAAAGTGTTTAGCGTGGAGTCCAAATGAATAATCGGATTCCACCTATAGATAAAAGGTTTAAAAAAGGAATTTCAGGAAATCCATACGGACGTCCGCGATTGACTGGCAAAGAGATTTTTGAGATTACAAATGCTATATTTGAACTTCTGTTGCGATCCAAAAGCAAAGATAGGAGCGTGTTAATAAAGCTTAAAAAAAATCAGGAGTATCTTAAATGAGAAATAAATGTTATTTACCGGCTAGTATGGAAGAATTACAAGGGCTATCGCAAGAAAAGTTAGAGTTCTATTGGAAAATATTTTATATAACTCCACCGAGAAATAAGAAAGCCATCCTCCGGCCATTATGGTATGCGATACAATGCGAACGGTTTAATCTGAAACTTGAGGATAAGTTTATAACTAGATTGAACCGCTATGCCAATAACCCTGAGAAATATATTCAAAAGGCGAATAAGAATAAATATAACTTAACACCCGGTACAGAAATTCTTAAGGTTTATAAAGACAAAGAATATAAGGTCATTGTCAAAGAAGAAAATGAGTTTAAATTTAACGATAAAATTTACAAAACACTATCTTCAATAGCTTGTGAAATTACAGGCAAGCATATGAGCGGCCCTGACTTTTTTGGGCTAAATAAAAAAGAATTGATACAGCGGTGGAAAATATGAACAAAATTAATTGCGCGGTTTATGTAAGGAAATCTACGGAGCGTGGGTTGGAGCAGGAGTTTAACTCTCTGCACAACCAAGAGGAAGCTTGTAAGGCATATATTGCCAGTCAAACCTATCAGGGTTGGGAACACTTTAAGACCTACGAAGATGGTGGTATAAGTGGCGGGACTATGGAGCGGCCCGGGCTTAGGAAAATGCTTGATGATATTAAGTCCGGGAAAGTTAATATCGTGGTGGTTTATAAGGTGGACAGGCTTTCACGCTCTATTATGGACTTTCATCACATGATGGAGGAATTTAAGAAATACGATTGCAATTTTGTATCCGTCACACAGGCTTTTGATACGAGTAATTCCATGGGTAAGCTAACGCTTAATATGTTGCTATCTTTCGCGCAGTTTGAGCGTGAGGTTTCAAGCGAGCGTGTGCGCGATAAAATCGCGGCTACTAAGGCAAAGGGGCTTTGGGCCGGAGGAATGCCGATTATAGGCTATGATGTTGTGGAAAAGCAACTGGTTGTTAATGAGGCAGAGGCTCCCATTGTTAATGAAATCTTTAAGAAATATTTGGAAGCAAATAATATGCTTGAGGTTTGTGCTTGGATTAAAGAGAGGGGGATTTTAACGAAAAGATGGACTGCCAGGCACAGCAAGCAAGTTCGAGGTGGCAAAGATATTGAAGTCAGCTACCTGCACAGGATGCTTAGAAACCCCATTTATATAGGCAAAATTCAGCATATGGCAGTCGGTAAGATTTATGAGGGGAAACATCAGGCAATCGTGCCTTTGGAGTTATTTCAGGCTGTTCAGGATAAGTTGGGGCGGCATTATGAGAAAAATGCCCAGCGGAAAGAATACACTTATTCAAAGTGTCTATTTAAAAAGACCTTATTTGATGACTTGGGTAATGTTTTTGGTATAACAAGCACTAAAAAGGAGCGTCGGCGGTTTTATTATTACTCCAATAGGAATGGTTACAGTTTACCGATGGGACAGCTTGATGAAGTCGTGTTGGAAAATATTCAAAAAATACTTGAAGTGGATTTGAAAGGGATTTTGCCAGAAGACATCAAAGAAAATCTCAAATTTATATCAAATTTTAATCTGGAAGTATCTAGGAAATTAGTAAAGAAGGCGATATGCACCAAAGATGAAAAAACAAACAAAATAAGTGTTTATATCAGCATTAGCAAACTGATTGAATACACAGAAAGCTTTCAAAAGGATAGTGGCTTTATAAGAAAGAAATTTCTTAAAAATGACGGCGGTGTATCATTGAGTTCTGACAGAGAGTATTTAATAATAAACCTAGAATTTGTACTTGATAATAGCAAAACCACGCGGTTGCGGGCGGGTTGCTCTAAAAATATTCTAACGGTGTCAAAAATGAATGAAACTTTAGTGCGCGGTATTGCATATGGGTGGAAATTTTCTAAAGAAATGGAGCAAGGCAAAACGGCAACAGAATTAGAAAAAGAAAGCGGTCTACAAAAGCGTAGGATTTACAAATATGTCAACCTAAAATACTTATCCCCTAAGATAGTAAAAGATATTTTTGAAAATAAAAATCCTAGAAATTTTAGACTTAAAGAACTTCTAGAGTTAGCGGAGCAAAGTTGTTTTGTAAAACAAGAAAAACATTGGAATGCTATTTAGGTTCCAAATGGTCCTCTTTCAATCGGCTCTTTATATGGATATATATAAGTATTGCTAAATATATGAATAAAATTATATTCGCGACAACTATAATCCATGTGGAAAAATCTTTAATTCTCAAAATCAAACAAATAGATAAATTAAAAGTTCCACCCAAGAAAAATATAAGTGCTAATATCCCATTAGCTATCGGTAGATACAGATTTCCCATCTCCAATTGACCAGACTGTTTTCCAGCGTCTAATTCTTTCTTTATTTTAGGAAGATTCTTTATTGCTCGTGCCCAAGATTGATGCATTTCATCTGCTGAAAGAGCCAAATTCAAAACTGCCAGAATGATAGCGGCAATCAAGAAAAGCCAGCTTATCACAGCAAGGTTTTGAGCTTTTTCAATACACATGATCCCTAGTTTATCAATAAATGTTATGGAGCCAAAAAGAATGGTTGCAGATAATGTTATTATTAGTTTTAACGTCGAAAACCATACTTCATTACCATCATCTATCCATTTTTGAATATTTTTTTGCACTTGCTCAATATAGCTTGCATATAAAATAGTTCTTTTCATAATTTCCTCTATTTATGATTTTATCAAATAAAGTGAGTTGTGCCCCCTGGGATTTCGCAAAGAGAGAGGTTGGGGGTAAAATCGGTCTATTTGGCCAGAGAGAACTGCCTCACAAGATGGTGACTCTTGATTTCATACAAAACCACCGACGAGAGGTTACCCGCCATACAAGCAAAAAGGCACTTTTTGCAAAGTACCTTTTCAAAATGGTGCGCCCAACAGGAATCGAACTTGTATCCCCAGCTCCGCAGGCTGGTGCTCTATCCATTGAGCTATGGGCGCGGAAATATTTTTTATATGTAAATATTTTACTAAATATAACCTCAAAAGTCTTGCAAAATATAGGTTTTTCAGACGATGGTTTTGCCTGAGTCTAAATCACAAAATGCTTCTGAAAAGTATCTCCTATGGCTTCGCTGAAAAGCTGTTTGCGTTCATAAACACCAGCATATTATAAAAGCCGCCATAATGCATTTGCGCTTTATAATTATCCATCAGCTTCGCCAAATTATCCACCCATGCAGGTTTTAAAAGGTTTTTTGAAGCATCAAGATTTCAAATATTTTTTATGCATCTTCCTACTTTACGCGCCGCAGCATTTTTTGTATTTTTTGCCGCTGCCGCACGGGCAGGCGTCGTTGCGGCCGACTTCCGGCGCGGTTTTTACCACGGTTTCCACTTTGCCGCCGGAGGCTTGCTCTTCTTTCAATTCTTTCTCGTGCTCTTTTACCCATTTTTTCATGGCGCGCGGGGAATTCATGTCAACGCCGTCATTTTCCATGCGTTTGGCAAGGTCTATAAATTTCTGCTTTACGGCAGGGTCTTTTATTTTATTCCTGACAAATCCCGGCAATGCCGCCATCTCGCGCTCTATGCGCTGTTCAACGGTTTCTTTGGCTTTGGGCGCGGGTGCCGCAGCGGCCTGCGCATCCTGCCGTTGCGCGGCGGGTTTGGTTTGCGGACCGGGTTTTTTCTTCCATAAAAAATCAAAAATCATAATTTATATCTCTCCGTTAATAATTTTCCTGACGGCTTTGCGCACTATCAGGGCTTTTTTTACATAGTCATTGCTTTCCGGTATTACTATATGGCGCGGATGGCCGGACCAAAGTTTGAGGATGTCTTCGTCAATCTGCATAGCCCTTTCAAGGCTTTCGGTGCGCACGGCGGTATTTTGGTAAAATTTGGCTTCCTTCGGCGGGGACATGTGTATCACGGCGTAATATTTTTTATACTCGTCTTCAACCGTGGTCTGCATGGTTTTCAGGAAGTCTTCCACGCCGTAGGGCCAGTAAGTCGCACCGTCCAAAGAACCCCTGTCGCACACTATTAATTTTGCCTGTGGATTATTTTCCTCCGCCAATAATTCAAGCTCTTTCGTCACAAAATAAATTATGCGCTGCGCGTGATAAGTGTGGCGCGGGCTTTTGTCATTTCGCGGAAAACCGCCGCCGTAAACCAGCGTGGCGGCTTCTATCGCGGCTTCAATATCGGTGCCGTATTCTTCCTTAAGAATGGAAAGTATTGTGGTCTTCCCGCTTGCTGGCCCGCCGGTGACGACGATTTTTTTCATAAATATCCTTAGCTGTTTTAATTTTGTTTTGCGCGCTGCGCCATGCGCTCTAAATACTCATCTTTTATTTTATTAAATTCTTCTTTCCTTTCGGGCGGAATTTCGCGCTGCGCGGAACTGCGGTTTTTGCTGTTGAGGAAATCCAGGTACTTCCCCCCCTGCCGCATGCGGAAGTCCAGATGCGGCCCCGTGGACAGGCCTGAGCTGCCCACATAACCTACAACCTGGCCCTGGCGCACGCGCGCGCCCACGCTTACACCTTTACCGAAATTTTTTAAATGCCCATAGCACGTGACGAAGTTATTGGGATGCGCTACTTCAACATAATTGCCGAAGCCGCCTTTCCAGCCTTTGAATTTTACTATACCGTCCCCCACGCTTTCAACGGGCGTGCCGATGGGGGCGGCATAATCTATGCCGTAATGCGGGCGCATTATGCGCAGTATCGGGTGAAAGCGGCCCTTAGTAAAGCGCGATGTTATGCGCGCACCGCGCACGCTTATCGGCGCTTTTAGGAACATTTTTTTGGTGAATTTGCCGTTTTCATCATAAAACTCGTCATCAAAACGTATGGCATAATGTTTGCCCGCGTATTTACCGTCGTAATAGGCGGCCAGTACGCTTTGGTTCAGCACGGCGCCGCCGGCGGTATAGTCCTCCTGCCAGAGGACGGCGAAAGTATCGCCGTTTCTGGTTTCCGCGTTAAAATCTATCGCCCAGGAAAATAAATCGGCAAACTCAACTATAAACCCGGGCTTAAGCCCCGCCTTCTGCATTGAAGCGAAGAGGGAGGATTCTATCACGCCCTGCGCAAAACTCTCGCGCGTTTTTACGCTTATGTCCATAATGCCGGCCACCAGTTCACCGCCGCTCTGCGCCACATAATAGCGGCTGAAATCTTTTGTTACTACCAGCATTTTGAAGTCGTCCGTCTCGGTCATGGTGAGCAGGTATCTGTCGCGCGGGGCAAGGCGGCGCATGTTAAGCACGCTGTCCAGCTTTTTTATGATTTGGGCCGTAAGCTCTTTTGATATGCCGTCTTCCTGCAGATTTGCGGCAAGGGGAGTTTTAAGATTGCCTTCGTATTTTTTAAAGTAAATTTCCTCCTGCCTGTTTTGCGCTTCAATCTGCGCCAAATGCCGCTGCACGAAAAAATTTACAATCAAAAAAAACGCCACGCACAGCGGCGCATAAAGCAGGAAGCTGCGTAAAAAGTATTTGAAATCCTGATGTTTCAAAAAATCTTTTAAAGCCTGCATGGGCGTATCCTGGAAAGCCTGCAAGGAAAAAACGGGGCGCGTTTTTTTAACGCGCCCCGCGCGTATAACAAAGCCTTATTTCTTATTTTTTATATAAGAGCAAAGCGCGATGGAGTTGAGTTTTAAGTTCGGATGGTCGGCCCGCGAAGGCAGTATGGCCGGTATATTGGGGCCGGCTATCATGGCGGCGCCTTCGGTTTCCTCGCCGAAGAAAGCTATGGCTTTATACAGCGGGTTGCCGGCGTCCAAATCAGGCAGTACCAGCAAATCCGCATCGCCGGCGACGACTGCGTTTTTGATGCCCTTTTCTTCCGCGGCCTGTTTGGAAAGCGCGATATATAAATCGTAAGGGCCTTCAATCGTGCAGCCGGTTATTTTGCCGTCTTTGTTCATCTGTACCAGCGCCTGCGCGTCAAGCGTGGAGGGGATTTTTTCATTCACCTTTTCCACGGGGCAGACTATGGCTACTTTCGGATTTTCCACGCCCAGCTTATGCAGCAGGCCCACGGCATTGTTGATTATGCCTGCCTTCTGCTCCAGCGTGGGGGCTATCATGATGGCGGAATCCGTAACGGCGAAAGGTTTGTGATAGCGCTTTGAAGTAAAAACGACAAAATGCGTGAGCAGCGCGCCGGCAGGCACAAAACCCATTTCCTTATTTAGTATGGCTCTCATATAATATTTTGTATCAACAAGGCCTTTGACAAGGAAGTCGCCCTTGCCGGCTTTTATCTGCTGCGCCGCAATATTGCACATTTCTGGCACGTCGGTACACTGGATAAATTCAAATTTATCTTCAGCAAGGCCGACTTTCTTCATCATGTTCTTCACCTGCTCAATGTCGCCAATCAGCACGCCGCTGGAAATCAGGCCTTTTTCGTCCGCCATTTTTATGGCGCTGAGGGCTTCCTCGTTATTTGCTCCGGGCACCACAACGCGGTTGGCTTTGCCTTTAACAAGGTCTATTAATTCTTTGAAGTTATTGAATTCCATTTTTACTGTTCTCCTGTTTATGTTTATTTATATTCTTTAATTGTCTCGGGTTTTTGCAGGGCTCTTTCCGCAGCTTCCCTGAGGGCGGCCTTCTCGTCGCTGCCGGGGTAAACAAAAACCTTCGGCGCCAGCCAGGCTATTTTAGGCTTTAAGGTTTCCCTTATATATTCATTACACATAAGCCCGCCCGTTAAGATAATCGCGTCAAGGTTGCCTTCGGCGGCTGCCGCCATATACCCGATATATTTGACAAATTGGTAAATCATCGCATCGCGGACTTCTTTTGCCTTCTCTCTGGAACAATAGATTGTGGAGTTGGGTGCTTTCTCGCCGATATCTATGAAGCGTGAAAGCTCCCTCAAATCATGCGTACCGGTGTAGGAATATACGCCGCCGCGGCCTTTGATTTTCAAGTACATTTCCGGCCAGGTAAATTTGCTGCTGTAGCAGAGCCTTGCCAGCGGGCCGGTGGGCAGGGTGCCGGTTCTCTGCGGCGTCATGGGGCCTTCGCCTTCAAGGGCGTTGTTAACATCTACTACCCTGCCGTTTATATGCGTGCCCACAGACGCGCCGCCGCCCGCGTGCAGCACTACAAAGCGGCATTTTTCATAGGGTTTGCCAAGCTGCTGGGCCGTTAAAAAGGCTACCCTTTTTTGATTTAAAGCGTGGAATATTGAAATCCTGGGCAGATCCGGCATGCCGGTGTAGCGGGCTAAACTGCTGAGCTCGTCTACAACAACCGCGTCGCTGATAAGGCTGATTGAGCCGGCATCCTGCGCTATGGAGTGGGCTAAAATACCGCCGAGGTTGGAAGCGTGCATACCCTGTATACCCTGCCTTAAATCCTGCAACATTTTATCATTTACATAATAAGCGCCGCCTTTCATGGGTTTTAAAAGGCCGCCGCGGCCGATAACCGCGTTGATTTCTTTAAGCGGTACATTATGTTCGGCCAGCATAGCTAAAATCATCTTCTTTTTGAGAGGCGCCGTCTCGGCGGCATTTTCGTTCTCAAAAGGGGCGAGTTCAGCCGGAGTGTAATTTATTTTTATGTCAAATACGGCTTCTGAGCCCCTGTAGTAGCCGATATCGTCGGATGTGGAGCCTGGGTTAATCACTAAAATATTGTAAGGCATGTTTTACCTCTGGAATTATTTGGCCCTTCCTTTCCATTTTAACATAATAATCTTATGATGGCAAAATGCTTAATACACAGGCAATATATTCCCAGTCGCCTTGACGGGAAAGAAATAAATCGTATAATATGATTATATTCTTGTGAAAGGAGACTGATTATGAAGAAGCTTGCCATTTGTACGGTCGTTTTATTTGCCGCGGTTTTTTGCTGCGCGCAGCAGCCAAAAGAGGAATTCCCAAAACAGCTTGACCCGCAGCCCGGGTTTGCTGAGTTTAAAGGTCTTAGCTGCAGAGCAGGTCTTCCTGTACATCTTTCTGAGGAAAAATGTTTTACGGTTGACTTTCGTTCGTGTGATTTCAGTAAAGAAGATTTAAGCGGATTAGAAAAAGGTTTAGGTGGATTAGACCAAAAGACAGTCGCGGCTTTTCTACAATTTGATGATAAAACCATTTGGCCCAAAGGCAATAAAATGCCGGAGTGGCTTAAGCCGCAGGAGATAATGAAAATCGGTAAAACGCCAGGGCTTAATATAAAGCAATTGCACACGCAGGGCATAACCGGCAAAGGCGTAGGTTTAGCAATTATAGATCAAGGCCTTCCGAAACATGCCGAATATCAGAACAGATTGGTTTTCTTTAAAAATCGGCAAGTTTTGACAGATTCCCTAATGCATGGCGCGGCAGTATCCTCAATAGCTGTGGGTAAAAATGTCGGCGTAGCGCCGGAAGCTTATTTATACTATATTTCTGCTATTTTTTCCGCAGATGAAAATGAGATTTTTGATGCGGGTCCTATCAGCGAAGCCATAGAAGAGCTTTTATCGCTGAACAAAACTTTGCCTGATGATAAAAAGATTGCTGTGATTTCTATATCGCGCGGTTTTGGCGACAGAAACAAAGGAAGGAGTGGTTTTCTTAAAGTTTTGGAAAAAGCAAAAA
>JAISDD010000200.1 GCA_031265005.1 Syntrophomonadaceae bacterium
AGAATTGCTGGCTTAATTGCTCCGGTTGCGCGATTGATGGGGGGTATTGTAACGATGCCCTCCATTTGTTATTATTTTGGGAAATTATTATACTGATCCGCCTTGAATTAGTTCCTTTAGAGCGGATTAGCAAATATTTGTCTACATTTTAAATCAAGAATAGTATTATATCAGCGGTGGGAGAGTGGGAAGGTGTCAGCAGCGATAAAGCGTTCGCCCCAAAGTTTCATTATTTTAACTTACGGCTGTCAGATGAATGTCAGAGACTCAGAAACTATGGCCGGCCTGTTGAACATGGCGGGAATGACGGAAACCGGCGCGCTGGAAGAAGCCGACGTGGTTATTTTAAATACTTGCGGCGTGCGCCATTCAGCGGAAAATAAGGTTTTTGGCAAGCTGGGTGAAATTAAAAAAATGAAAAAAGAAAAACCGGAAACTTTAATAGCGGTGGGCGGTTGCATGTCTCAATTGGCGGACGCGAGGAAGAAACTCACCCAATTAGGGGCGGATGTTGTTTTCGGCCCTAATAATATAAGCGAATTACCGGAGCTCATTAAGCAAGTTTCCGAAAATTCCCGGCCGGTGGTTAAGATAATGGAAACCATAGATATAGAGAAAGAAAAGCTGCCGGCGCGTCACAAACCCGGAATAAGCGCTTTTGTCAATGTGATGTACGGCTGTAATAATTTTTGCAGTTATTGCGTGGTGCCATATACCAGGGGACGGGAAAGAAGCCGCGGCAGCGCGGATATTATCGATGAAATAAGAAATTTGGCCGGACAAGGCTACAAAGAGATCACTCTTCTGGGACAAAATGTTAATTCATACGGAAGCGGCTTGAAAGAAAAAATAACTTTTGCCGGGTTGCTGGCGAAATTACAGGATATAGAAGGTATAAAACGCTTCCGGTTTACCACTTCTCATCCTAAAGATATATCGGATGAACTGATTGAAGTAATCGGAGCTTATGATAAGATCTGCAATCATATCCATATGCCTTTACAGGCGGGCAGTGACCAAATATTGCGGGCTATGAACCGGGGATACGATACCGGTCAGTATTTGCAGCTGATTGATAAAATTAGAATGGCGGTTCCCGAAGCGGCGATTACCAGTGATCTGATCGTAGGTTTCCCTGGAGAGGAAGACGGGGATTTTGAAGATACATTGGAAATGGTGGAAAGAATTCGCTTTGACGCGGCTTTTATTTTCATGTATTCGCCGCGCGGCGGAACCAAAGCGGCGGCGATGGACAAGCAAGTTCCCCTTCAGGTAAAAAAAGACCGGATCAATTTGCTGTTAGAGCGCCAGTACGCTATCGCGGCGGAGATAAACAAAAGTTTAGAAAATACGGTTCAAGAGGTGCTGGTTGAAGGTTTTAGCAAAACTGATCCCGGTAAGCTGACCGCCCGCACCGGAACTAACCGGATTGTAAATTTCACGGGGCCGGATACCCTGAGCGGGCAAACCATTGCTGTTAAAATCACTCATTCAGGGACTTTTTCGCTGCTGGGGGAAATGTGCCAATGATGAAGCGAAAAGAAACGTTTTTTAAATTGTTCATAAGAAAGACGTTAATGTGATATTATAACTTTAAACGAGGATTAAGGAGTGTATGATATTGGCTGTTTCAATGCATGAAGTTTTAAATTTAGCCCATTCTTTAGGAGAGGCTTTAGCCAGCACCGAAATTTGGCAGGAAGTACAGGACGCCAGAGGGAATGTTATGAGAGACGGGGAATCATACCAGTTATTAGCGCGTTACCAGGATGCCAGCACTAAAATAGAACGTAAAAGTCAAGACGGACTTACTATTACGGAAAATGAAGTTTCTAATTTAGAGAAAATTCAGGCCCAGCTGGCGGAAAACCAACTGGTGATCGCTTTGCAGGAAGCGCAGGATAAATTCAATCAGCTTATGCAGTCGGTATACGGGGTAATGGATCAGGCATTGGAAGGTCTGGACGGCTGCGGGGACGGATGCGATTCATGCGGCGGATGTGATTTAGGCGTTAACTGAAATCGATAATTATATGGAGGACATATGCGGTCGTCTTGGTATCCTAAAATGTATGTGAAAGATTTATTATCCGTACCGGTGGAAATATTACTGCAAAATAATATTAAAGGAATTATTCTTGATCTGGATAATACGGTTACTGAATGGAACAGTAACTATATCCGGCCGCAAGTGGCGCAATGGTTTGCCGAATTGAAGGGGATGGCGGTCAAATTATGTATTCTTTCCAACAATGGAGAAGAACGAGTGCTGAAAGTGGCGGAACAGCTGAGTGTTCCCTATGTTCACAGGGCACGCAAGCCGGCTTCTTACGGTTATCTGCGCGCATTAAAAATTATGGAGCTGCGAGCTGAAAATACGCTTTTGATTGGAGACCAGATATTTACGGATATTTGGGGAGGGAACCGGTTAGGGCTGTTTACTGTTTTGGTCAAACCTTTAACGGAAAAAGAATTTCCCGGCACTAAAATATCAAGGTTTTTCGAAAAAATACTGCTCAAGAAAATAATGAACTCCAAATTAGTGGACGTCAGGTTTTAAAATGAATTTCGGCCGGCAATAAAATTTTGGCATGATACTGCCCGCGTCTTTTGGGAAAAATAATGGTTCTCAAATACACTTTCTGATTGTATAATACTTTTGTACGTAAGCACTCTTGTCATAGCCTGATAATTGAGGCGGAATTAATTCATTCAGCCAAGTTAATAAAAGTGAAAAAATAAAAAATACTTAAAAACCACGCGCAATTTACAGGCTGTTTTTTTATACTTGCCGCGATAATTTTCAGCAGAGCCGGTCTTTATCGATGGGGTGTACCCGAGATAAATTAAGGATTGATAACAGTGTATAAATATTTTAGTACCCGCGAAAAAGGGTTTACTTTGATAGAACTGGTAGTAGGAGTAGCTATTTTATCTATATTAGCTGTTCTGACGGTTCCCCGTTTAAACGCCGTGTTGGATAACATGCGTTTGGAAGCTGACGCCCGCGAATTAGCGCAGGTTCTGCGCGATGCCCGTATGGAGGCTATTTGCTCAGGAGAAGTCAAAAACATTTATTTTTATACCTCTGCAAATCAATACAAAACCGTAATGACTTTCGGCGAGAAATTTTATAAGTTACGAGAAGGGGTTTCTTATCAGGGCGACACTACTTTTACTTCCGATAGGTGTTCGTTTCATCCTTCAGGCGCGGCCAGTCCGGCTGGAACTGTAAAATTGCAGAACGGACACGGTAAAAAAGTCTCGG
>JAISDD010000013.1 GCA_031265005.1 Syntrophomonadaceae bacterium
GAACGGCAAATTCAACTGCTTCCACGCGGCGATAATACATATCGTCCATTTTGCGCAGCAGACCTGGCTCTCTCCTGGGATTAAGCTGAGAAGCCTCCTTAAAAGCATCTATCAAAGGCCCCAAAACATCTACGCAAATCACTCCCAGCTCAGAGGCTTTTTGCATTAAATGGTCAGCCAATTCATTGACCACCAAAGTGTACACTACAATAAACTTATTGGCGACAGCTTGCTTGAGGATTTCATCAATGGTATACAAATCGGAAATATTTGGTACCTGTCTTATTTCCATACTCCCGGAATTAAACTGGCTAGCGGCGGCTCTCACTGCCATTTCCGCAGTTTCGCCTATTGAATCTGATAAAATAAATACTCCAGGCAAATGTTCGCTCAAAATATAAACCTCCTGTTTAATTACATACTGGCTAAATCTAAAAACAATCTCGTTATATTAGTTTTGGAAATTTTTCCTACCACTTCATAACTATATTCATTGTTTTCAGGTTCAGGCATCATTTTTATCACCGGCAAACAGTCAACTTCATGCTCAACAATCTTCTGGACTGCTTCCATCACCGAATTTTCAGTAGTAACAGTAACTATATTCGGCATACGCGTCATAATAACGCTAACCGGTATTTTATGAATATCCGCCTCGCCAATAGTAGCTTTCAGTAAATCTTTCCTTGAAACTAGTCCGCAAAGCCAATTATTGCTATCGACCACAAACAAACTGCCGCTGTCTTCCATAAAAAGCGTCACAATCGCGTCATACACACTGCAGTCAGCTCTGATAATCGCCGGCAAAGACTGAATATCTTGAACTTTGTAGCCGTCTACCACTTTACGCATCTCATTTTCGGCGCGGTCGTTGTTAAAAGTATATCCTACCCGCGGTTTGGCTTCTAAAAATCCAGAAATAGTCAAAACAGCCAAATCAGGCCTTAACGCGGCCCGGGTCACATTCAGCATATCTGCAATTCCCTCTCCGGTAATCGGTTGGCATTCTTTAACAATCTGTAGGATTTTATTTTGTCTGTCGCTCAGTTTAATAATACTCACCGCCCAATTATGTTATACTGTTTGGGTCAATTTATATTAATTATATATACTATATCAAATAAATAAAATCCTGTTAACTATTTTAATAAACTAATTTACTGAAATCAGCTATCTCAAAGCAAAGGGCGGCTATTTCATGCAACATCCCCAACCGCGCATTCTGAAGGCTTTCGTTTTCCACCATAACCATTACTTGCGTAAAAAATTCATCCATAGCTTCACGCAAACTAGCCACGCTTTGCAAAGAGCGGGTATAATCGCTAATATCTAAGTATGAAAAAACCTGTAATTTGACTTCTTTAAATTCTTTTAATAAAATTAATTCTGATTTTTCAAACAAAATATTTTCCTGCCAAGCTTGAACCTGCCATTTTTTGGATAGATTATGCGCTCTATTAAAAACCACTATAAAATCCTGGAAATTCTCGTCTTCTTTGAATTCCCGCAAAGCTTCAGTTCTTTGAGCGATATCGTTTATATTATCAAGGGATAAAGCCAAAACCGCGTCAATAACATCATACGAATAGTTGCTGTCCAACAATGTCCCGCGCAGGCGCTGCCGCAAAAAATTTAAACATTCGCCTATAATTTCCTGCTTTCCGCTTTCTTTCTTTTCTATGTTAATAATATCGTACGCATAGCCAAAAATATCTTCTAAGCGCAAATTCAGTTTTTTATCTAAAATAATGCTTATAATCCCTAAAGCCTGTCTCCGCAGCGCGTATGGATCTTGCGAGCCGCTGGGTTTAAGGCCGACGGTAAAAAAGGCGGCCAGGCTGTCAATCTTTTCCGCCAAGCTTAAAAGGACGCCCGGAGAACTTTGCGGCAAATCATCTCCGGCAAAACGAGGTAAATAATGTTCCAACACCGCCCGGGCCACTGTTTCTTTTTCTTCATTCAAACGGGCGTAATAACAACCCATAATCCCCTGCAATTCCGGAAATTCATAAACCATATTAGTAAGTAAATCAGCTTTGCACAAAAGCGCCGCTCTCTTTGCGTCCAGTCTGTCATCTTCGCTGAAATCGTTTCCTATGTCAGCCACTAGTTTTGTCAAACGCTCAACCTTGTCTTGCAAACTGCCAAGCCGTTCGTGATACGTAACTTTATCTAAATTTTTTGCTACTTCTTCCAAAGGCTTTTTGCGGTCTTCATTCCAGAAAAACAACGCGTCTTCTAAACGGGCTTTCAAAACCCTTTCATTTCCAGTTCTTACTATATCCAAATAATCTTCATTCCCATTTCTGACGCCGATAAAATAAGGCATCAGTCCGCCTTTATCATTTAAGACCGGGAAATATCTCTGGTGTTCGATCATTGAAGTAGTCAAAACTTCCGGCGGCACTTGCAAATAATCAGTCGAAAATGAACCGGTAAAAACAGTCGGATATTCCACTAAAAAATTTACTTCTTCCAAAAGCTCCTCGTTTTCCACAGGTTTCCCCTTTACTTGTGCAGCGGCTTGCTGTAATTGAGTTTTTATAAGATTACGGCGTTGATTTTGATCCAAAATAACATAATGCTCAGGCAGCAGAGAAAAGTATTTTTTTATGCTTCCAACCGCAATTTTCCCCGAAGATAATACCCTATGCCCGAAAGTATACGCTCCAGAAGATAAATTTTCCGTATTAAACGCGACCAGTTCCTCTCCCCAAAAAGCTAAAAGCCAGCGCAAAGGGCGAGCAAAACGCAAACTGGAATAACCCCAACGCATGGTTTTGGGAAATGGCAATGATAAAATCAAGTCTTGTAATAAGCCTGGAATTATTGCAATAGTATTTTGCCCTTGTACAGTTTTTAAAGCAAAAACATATTCAATGCCTTCCACTTCTTTTACAACCAAGTCATCAAAATCCATTTTCTGCGCTTTGGCAAACCCCAGTCCAGGCTTGGCCGGCTTTCCCTGACTATCAAAAGCTATGTTTTTCTTAGGGCCACGGTTTTCAATATGCTGATCATCCTGCGCTTCACTTAATTCTTCAATATATAAAACCAACCGTCTAGGCGTCCCCCAAGTTTGAATAACACCATGTTTCAAGTTCAAAGCCTCGGTCTTTTTTTGAGCCAAGTCTTTTAAATTGCGTATCATATCCGGCATATATCCAGCTGGAATTTCTTCCATGCCAATTTCTAGCAATAATTCTTTCACTGTTAATTTCATTAACACAAGTCCAAAACGGGTTATTTACATAAAAAGATAATTCATGATTTCCAACAGTGACAAATAATCCTTCGGTCATACTTTGCAACTTA
>JAISDD010000018.1 GCA_031265005.1 Syntrophomonadaceae bacterium
AATGGGCATATCCACATACATTTCTTCTGCTATACGGTAAGCTACCGGACAAGAATAAACTCCCTCCACTATCATTCCCACTCTTTGCAAAGCCTCACTTGTACTATATCCCCGGCCAATCAATTCGCCGGCTTTTCTATTGCGGGAAAAAGCGCTGTAACAAGTCGCCGTCAAATCCCCTAATCCACTCAGGCCAGCAAAAGTTAACGGCTTAGCTCCTAAAGCTACTCCCAGCATCGATATTTCATGAAGTCCCCGGGTAATTAAAGCCGCTCGGCTATTGTCGCCATATCCCAGCCCTTCAAGCATACCGGCGCACAAAGCTACAATATTCTTCACCGCCCCTCCTAATTCTACCCCGATAAGGTCAGGGTTGGTGTAAACTCTAAACTGCCCGTTCATGTAAAGCTGCTGAACTTTTTGCGCTGTATCTTTGTACAAAGCTGAGACCGTAACGGCTGTAAGCATACCGCGTCCTACTTCTTCAGCATGACTGGGTCCCGATAAACAAGCTAAATAAGGCTCAATTCCCGAACCTAAAACATCAACCATAACCTGGCTCAAACGTTTGGCCGTAGTAATTTCCAAACCTTTGGCAGTATTAACCAATAAAGTTCCCGGTATGTAATAATCTTTTATTAATTCCAATACTTCGCGTACCGCTTGAGCCGGCGCCGCTATTACTATACAATCGCTTCCCTCTACAGCCGCTTTCAAATCCACAGTAGGATTAATATTACCGTTAATTTTTACGCCGGGCAAAAATCTCTTATTTTCTCTGGTCTCGCTCATCAGCTCAATCCCGTCCTGCGGCCTGCCCCACAAAGCTATTTCATCCGCTTTTCCGCTTAACAGTACCGCTTGAGCTGTTCCCCAGCTGCCAGCACCAATAATGCATACTTTTTTTCTCATAATAAATATTGCAACCCTTCATTAATAATTTTACTTCCACACTAAATTTAGGCGCACAACCATATTTATAAATTTTCGAGCGTCCAAAGCCACAAGCTCTAAATAAAGGCCCCTTCTTCCTGTGTCAAAGAAGCCCTCAACATAGCTTATACGTACACCTACCGCACCTAGCGGATATAATTTAAAAATTCTGGGAATCAAATATTTTATCTATCCACTTTATAGTGTTTTCATTGCCCTTGCGTAATCTTTCTATGTTTTCTTTATGCTTATAAATCAAAAATACGGCTAATACCAGCGTAGTTACACAATAATGCCACGTCTGACCAGAATAAAACGCCAAAAACGGAAGGAAAAAAGCGGCTCCCATCGAAGATAAAGAAACAAAGCGGCTTATAAACATGATCGAAAAAAATATTATCGCCAGCGGCAAAACTAACTGCGGCATTAAAAAAATTACTATCCCGCCTACACTGGCTACGCCTTTGCCGCCTTTGAATTTCAAAAAGACCGGATAACAATGCCCGATAACCACCGCCAGAGAAGCCAGTAGCGCTCCCAGCTCGCCGCCTAAGCTTAAACCCACCCAAGCAGATACAAAGCCTTTCAGCATATCGGCTAACAGAGATAAAATTCCGACCAGATTTCCTCCTGAACGGAAGGCATTGGTCGCCCCTACATTGCCGCTTCCTATCATACGTATGTCTCTTTGCGTAAATATTTTAGTAAAAATATATGAAAAAGGTATATTGCCAATAAAATATCCAATAATAATAACAAGCAACAGTTCCAAGTCCATTCCCCCTTTTAAAAAACCGTTATACATAAATAAGATACTGGAGAATTATTATTTTAGTCAACTTAAATGTCGTTATGTCGTTTAATATTACTTTTTAAAAGGATTGTCAGGTGCGTTTTGACGTAAAAGCAACCGCAGCGGCGTTCCTTCAAACCCAAAATTTTTTCTTAATACATTGTCCAAATAACGCATATAAGAAAAATGCACCATCTCCGGCCGGTTAGCAAAAAAAACAAAAGTTGGCGGCGCCGTCGATACTTGAGCAGAATAAACTATTTTTATTTTTTTGCCTCCGCCCCCAGGTAAAGGATTTAACATCTGCGCTTCACTAATAACACGGTTAAGTTCTCGGGTATTGAGCCGCCGGGTATGCTGTTCCGCCACAAAATTCACCAAATCCAATACTTTAAAAATCCTTTGCTTTGTCAAAGCTGAAACATACATAATGGGGGTATAAGCTAAAAATTTCAGTTCCATACGAATATCTTTGTCGAATTTATTCATGGTATACTGGTCTTTTTTAATTATGTCCCATTTGTTGACTACAATAATGTTAGCTTTGCCTTCTTCATGCACAATTCCGGCAATTCTTTTATCCTGTTCCAGTACTCCCTCCACGGCGTCAATCATGATCAATACCACGTCCGCCCTTTCAATACTGCGCACGGAACGAACGACGCTGTATTTTTCCGTCGCTTCTTTAATACGGGATTTTTTTCTAATACCAGCTGTGTCGATCAGCTTGTATTCTTGTTTATTGTACACTAAACGGGTATCAATAGCATCTCTGGTCGTACCAGGCACTTCACTGACAATGACCCGGTTTTCACCTAAAAAAGCATTGACTAAAGAAGATTTTCCTACATTAGGCCGCCCTACCAGCGCTAATTTGATAACATCATCATTTTCTTCCTCTTTAGGTTGAGTATTAAAATTGGCAACAATAGCATCCAAAAGTTCATTTACATTCAACCCGTGCATGGAAGAAACCGGGACCGGATCCCCTAAGCCCAATTTATAAAATTCATAATAATTTAAATGTTTGTTAAAATCTTCGACTTTATTCGCCGCTATCACGACTATTTTATCAGAACGCCTGAGTAGATCCGCTACCTGTGCATCTTCTTCAGTCAATCCCTGCTGGCTGTCAAGCACTAAAACAATAATATCCGCTTCTTCTATAGCCAACTGCGCTTGCAGCTTAATCTCTTTAGTAAAAATATCTCCTTCGTCGAAGCGTATGCCCCCGGTGTCTATGATGATGAATTCCCAGCCGTCCCAATCAATGCTCTCGTACAGCCTGTCCCTGGTAACCCCTGGTATATCTTCAACAATCGCCTTTCTTTTGCCCGCCAGCCTATTAAATAAAGTTGATTTTCCTACATTGGGTCTGCCAACTATAGCTACAACAGGTTTACCCATCTCTTTCCTCCGTTTTTATACGCTCTTTAGCAACAGACCGCCTTTTTTCTTTATCTACAAAAACCATGCCCGACAATTCTTTTAACAAACCTCGTATACTTCCATCGACCAAACATATCTCAACCCCATAACGGCTTTCAATATCCTTAACGCTTATGTCATCTAAAAACACGCCTTTTTTTTCTTTTAAAACTACATCGTGCAAAATATATTTTTTATGATTATTATTATATTTCAAATGTTCAATAATATCTTGGCCGGTTATCAATCCGGTAACTGTCACTCCGCCGCCAAAAAATTTATTTACAACCGGCCGCAAGGAAAATTGTAAACCTGATATGGCATTCAAGCGTTCAACTATCATACGCAACAGCGGATAAGCTGATTCCCCTGCTAAAATACAAGCTTCACTTTCAGGCCCCAGCAGCGGCAGTTGGGGTTCCATATCAGCAAATTCATCTAACAACATCCTAGCTAGCCCAATACCGTTCTCCGTTTGTTCAAAATCATCATAATACTCGGCAGGAGGGAATTCTTCCCCCGCATTTACAAAAAACTCATCAGCCAAATAGACAAATCCGCTTTCTTTCTCTTTACGAAATCTTTTCTGGAAGCCATAAATTTTTTTTATCAATTTCTTGGAGAACATCCCGTCAATCGGAGATATATTTTCTAGTCCTGTCCGATGGCCAGTCAGCCCCACCGGCACTATGCCAATTGTAGCCACCCCAGGTAATAAAGCCAATTCCTCAATAGTTTCCTCCAGCGCCCAGCCATCATTAAACCCGGGACACAAAACTACCTGAGTATGCATCCTGATGCCAGCGTCACTCAACCTCCGCAGATCATTTTTGATGCCGGCCGCTTTTTTATTATTCATCATTTTCACTCTAAGCTCAGGATTTACGCAGTGAACGGAAATGTACAGCGGGCTCAAACGCAAACGCAGCAATTTTTGCCAATCTGGCTCCTCCATGTTAGTTAAGGTAATAAAATTCCCGAACAAAAACGATAAACGATAATCATCATCTTTATTATATAAAGCGGTTCGCATATGCGGCGGTAATTGATCTATAAAGCAAAAAACACATTTATTCCTACAAGTTTTTAAGCGATCAAAAAGTGTTTCTGAAAAAATAATCCCTAATTCTTCAT
>JAISDD010000047.1 GCA_031265005.1 Syntrophomonadaceae bacterium
TTGGCGCCCCAGACTGCAAAGCTTCTTCAATCGATTGAGATAAATCTCCGATAATATCTGCTATCAAATCACCATAAACCTTATCTTGGTCCAGATGCATACGATTATGCATCAGCACTACCGGAACTTTATAGCGCCCTATAACATCTTTAAGCTTTTTATCCATCTGCAGACATCCAATGTCATTTATGATGTCAGCGCCCATTTTTAAGCATTCTTCCGCTACTTTAGAACGAAAAGTATCTATAGATAGCAAAACCGATTCTGGCAGCACCGTTTTTAATTTTTCCAAAACCGGAATTAAGCGTTGTAATTCTGTCCGTTCATCGGCTAATTCCGCTTGGGGCCTGGAAGAAACGCCTCCCACATCAATAATATCCGCCCATTCTTCCACCATTTCTAAAGCTTTGTCTACAGCAGCCGCATAATCATTATGCCGTCCACCATCCGAAAAAGAATCCGGCGTTACATTGAGAATGCCCATAACTAAAGTACTTTCTCCCAAATGCAGAGTTTTCCCTCCCGGCAATGTCAATTTTAAAGTTTCTTTTTCAGCATTATATATTACATCTGTAATTTCCTCAGCCAAATTTTTTAAACCAAACTGCTGCACTTTTAACTTTTCCGTCAACCTTTGGTAATGTTTTTTCGTACCCATTAACAAAACATCGGTATATCCTTCAGAAAATCCTTTCAAGGTAAGAGCGTTACGGCTAATAGCTGCTTCTCCTCCTTTTGAAAGCATTTCTTGTTTAATTATAAGCGCTGTACGGCAAGGGATTTTTTTTAATTTTATACAATGAAATATTCCTTTGGGAATCAAATATTCATAAGAACCGGCATCCACTTCAATATCATCTAACATATTGCGTAAATATTGAAGATCATCGATTTTTACAACATAATGACCTTGCATAGCGACAACAATCCTCTTGTTTTCAGTATTTAAAAGTAATTCATTTTACATAAGCTAAATATTACAGCAAAGTATTTTTATTTTTTATAGTTTTGATTTATAAAATCCTCATTCGATTTCACTTAAACCGCAGTTATTATCTCTTCAAATTCTATACCGTTGATGGTTTCCTGTTCAATTAAACATTCCGCTAATCTATGCAGTTTAATAATATTGGTTTCCAAAATTTCCCTGGCTTTTTTATAGCAATTTTCCATGTAAGTTCCGGCTTCTTTGTCAATAGCATAAGCAATAGCATCAGAATAATTTTTGTCGCGTGATATATCCCGTCCCAAAAAAACTTCTTCACTCTTGTGTCCGAAAGTTAAAGGCCCCAACTCTTCAGACATTCCGTATTCAGTTATCATTTTCCTTACGATACTGCTGGCTCTCTCCAAATCATTCTGGGCCCCTGTACTTATATCATTAAGCACTAGAGCTTCCGAAACCCGCCCCCCCAATAAAATGGTCACCTCATTCAGCAAATGAGATTTGGTAATGTAGTTGCGGTCTTCCTCCGGCAACAGCAAAGTATGCCCCCCTGTTCTTCCTCTGGGAATAATGGATATTTTATGCAGCTTATCCGTATCCGGTAAAAAAAAGCTGACCAAAGCGTGCCCCGCTTCATGGTAGGCAACCAAGCGCTTTTCTTTATCCGATATCACTCTGGTTTTCTTTTCCGGCCCGGCTATTACTCTTTCAATAGCTTCTTCCAATTCTTGCATACCCACTGTCTTGTGGCCGCGCCGCGCCGTCAATAAAGCTCCTTCATTCACCACATTGGCTAGATCAGCGCCGGTAAATCCTGGTGTCCGCTTAGCTAAAACCCCTAAATCGACATTTTCATTCAAAGGTTTTTCTTTAACATGCACTTTTAGAATGGCTTCCCTTCCTTTTACATCCGGCCGGTCAATTAAAATATGCCGGTCAAAACGTCCAGGCCTGAGCAATGCCGGATCCAAAATATCAGGCCTGTTAGTTGAAGCCATAACTATTATTCCTTCGTTAGTGCTGAAACCATCCATCTCAACCAATCATTGATTCAAAGTCTGCTCTCTTTCATCGTGTCCTCCGCCCAGACCAGCTCCGCGCTGCCGACCCACAGCGTCTATTTCGTCTATAAACACTATACAGGGAGAGTTTTTTTTCGCTTGTTCAAATAAATCTCTTACTCTGGCCGCGCCAACTCCTACAAACATTTCCACAAAATCAGAGCCGCTGATAGAGAAAAAAGGAACTCCCGCTTCTCCGGCTACTGCTCGTGCCATTAATGTTTTACCGGTACCTGGAGCCCCAAAAAGCAACACTCCTTTAGGTATTTTAGCGCCTATCTGAACAAATTTCTCAGGGTTTTTCAGAAAATCGACCACTTCCTGCATTTCTTCTTTGGCTTCATCAGCTCCAGCTACATCTTTGAAAGTAACTTTCACCTGCTCGCCGGAAAGGATTTTAGCACGGCTTTTGCCGAACTGCATAACCCGGTTTCCGCCTCCCTGAGACTGATTCATAATGAAAATTAAAAAAGCAATCAATATCAATATCGGAAACAAGGTACTCAATAAAGAAACATACCATTTAGGACCCTCTTTTTCCTTGATTTCATAATTGAATTTTTTATCTTCCAGATATTTAATCAAAGGCCCTTCTTTAAGCGCTGTCATAGTAAATTTTCCGCCGTCTTTAAGCATTCCGGTCACATTATAAACTCTGTCGTCTACTTCTACCAATACAACAGATATTTGCCCTTTTTCCATGTTAGCGGTGAAATTTTGATATGACATGGCTTCTACTTTCTCATCGCTGCGGTCGCTCAAGCTGACCGCAAAAAGAGCTAATAAAACAATCAATACATATATAGCTATATTTTTAAGGGCTTTTTCCAAATTTTTTCCTCCCTTTAAACTGTTGCGCACATTCATTATATTTTATCATAATTATATCCTGATTATATCCTGTTTTCAACATTTTCCAGCACCGCAAACACGTTTTTAATTTATCTTCTCTGTTTTTACTATTAGCATCTTTTCTGTCTTATCATTTACCGCGACGTATTGTGACAACATCATCCCCACTAACCCCAAAACTTCATCCTTTGTTGCCAGCAATGGAATATCGTTCCTATCCGTGAAAGGAATTCGTAACTCATTGAAAATTTTTTTAATTTTTTTGTGTCCTACTCCGCTCAATTTTATAGTATCGCCCGGCTGTTTAGAGCGTAAAAATATTTTTTTCCCTTCCAGATAACTATAATCAAGCATACATTCACAATTTACCCCCTGAAAATCCTTTTTATCTAAAACATCAAAAGAAAAACGCCGCTTTATTTCAGGGCAAATTATCGAACCTGGAATATTGATTTCGTAATTGAACGCTTGTTTAGGTACAAGAACTTTACTCAATAACAGTTTATCATATATTTTGTAAGCTACTATACTATCTTTGCAATTTACTTTTTTAGAAGATCCTTGCTGGTTAAATAAATCTCTGATTTTTTCTATATCATGCCTTTCCCAATTTTTTTTACCATTACTCATATGCCGCAAAGCGCGCTGCAAAATACGCCGCTGCCCTGCCGCATGCAGTTTTAATAATATTTTAAGGTCGAAAGAAATATTATCCGCAGTTTGTTCCAGCAAAGACTTTCGCCAGTATTTTTCCACTTCGTTTTCAATAAATTCATCTTCGTCAGCCGCAATTTCTGCTAATTGCTTAAGCGCTGTCATAATTTGAGGATTAAAATCTTTTTTTAATAAAGGTATCAGTGAGTGGCGAATACGGTTACGGGTAAAAGAAATATCATAATTGCTCATGTCTTCTGCAAATGCTATCTTGTTCCGTATGGCAAAATCTAATATTTTTTCCTTTGTTATATCCAAAAACGGCCTGATAAGATAGCCGCGGCTCGGTTTCATTCCTATCAAGCCTTGCACTCCGCTGCCTCGTAATAAATGCATTAATACTGATTCGCCCAAATCATCAAGGTGATGAGCAGTAGCAATTTTTCCTCCGCAACTTTCAGACAATTCGCTGAAAAATTCATATCTCTGTTCGCGTCCGGCTAATTCCAGCGACTCTTTTTTTTGTTCAGCAATTCTTGCGATATCAATAGTCCGAACAATTAATTCTATAGTCCACCTCGCGCAAGTATCTTTAACCAATTGCTCTTCTCCGACAGCATCGGAGCGCAGCTTGTGGTTGACATGCGCGGCTTTTAGCTCAAAGCCCAAGACCTCAGCCAGTTCTTTTAAAATAAACAGCAACACCATAGAATCCGGCCCCCCTGATACAGCTGCAATCACCACATCGCCAGAACTAATAAGCCGATGTTCATTAATGAACTCACGTACTTGGTTTATCACTTTTTTCACCTTAAATTATTATAGTATATAGAATCTTTCAATTATCAATGAGCTATGTATCAAAAATAATATACCTGTTTTTATCGCCCGTCAAATCAAATCTACGCGGGCGCAAATTACGGTCATATCATCGTCAGGGCGTCCTTCACACAGATTAAGCGCTTTTCTGATAATCAATTCCGCCAGCAATTGCGGGTCTTTTTCACTAACATGAAGAATAAAATCCGCAAGCCAAAGGGCTCTGGTATTACTGTGCGGCTGATACATAACCCCGTCACTTACTAATACTATCATATTTCCCTGGCTAAGCTGTCTTTTTTCATTTACTATGTCCGCGCTCTCTAAAATTCCAATCGGCAAAGAGCTCATTGCAATCGTTTCCACTCGATTTTCATTTTTAATAAATGCAGGAGCGCTCCCCACTTTTATAAAATCAGCTTCCGCAGTATACAAATCAATCAATAGCATATCCAAAGTAGCAAAACATTCATTCGTATTGCGCAGCATCAAAACCGAGTTAATGGTTTGCAAAGCCAGATCTTTATCAAAGCCCTGAACCAACAGGTTTTCTAAAAGTTTAACCGTAGCCTGGCTTTCCCCATACGCATTTTCCCCCACCCCCATACCGTCGCTAAGCATAATTAATTCTTTTCTGTGATACAGCGGACGGATGGTATAGCTGTCTCCACAGATAGTTTCTTTTCCTACCTGCGCGGTTCCGCAAACTATCCGGTAATTATGTTTTCTAACGAAAATCGCTTGGCAATGCCCTACGCTTTCATCCTCCCCGCACATTTTTTCGCATAACTCTATGTCGTCGTCTAAATGTTCCGACAATATCGGAGCTAATATTTTTTCACATTTTGCTTTATTTTGGCAGCTCTCCATTAAAATTTTTAACCCATACACCTGATCTTCACTTTGAAGCGGGATTATTTCCTTTACATTAGCTCCTAAATGCCGTAATTTTTTTATTATTTGCTGTTCCGATTCCAGTTTGGAAAGAGGATTGCTGATTATTTCCCCCGCTAAATTTTTTATTATTTTACTGACCCCTTTTAATTGTACTGAAACTAAATCATGGGAATTTTTTAATTTATCCGCCCAATATTCATTGAGCTTCAAAGTTTCATAAAGACGATTGATCTCACGCACCATATCTTTTCCTTTTATGCACGTCTTTTTATATTCCATAGAACAGTCCTGATATTGTAATTCTCCCTGGGCTTCCATCATGGCAAAAAGATCCATCATTTCTTTGGCGGTATGATTAACGCCGTTTTTCCAGCATCTTTCGTAACGCGAACACTTGCTGCAAAAATGATTAGTAATCTCTTCATACAGGTAATCCAAATAAGAATTTCCACGTTCTTTACTTCCAGCATAGTAATCAGTCTTAAAAGCAGAACTCATTTCATCAAAAACTTCTGCTAATCCTTGTATACGCGACAGCGCTGCTCCGCCTGCGTCTAAAGCAATTATTCCCTCATTAGCAGCAGCCGCTTCAATTCCTAAGCTAACATTTTTAGACAACGGAATTACTATATTTTTTAATTGGAAATTTTTTAGAAAAATAACGAAACCAGCGGAAGCGATACTGGCTTCCCAAATTCCGCTGACCGTGGTTTGAACGTTATTATTAAACATTGAAAAACCTAAAATACCCAACATAAATCCGATAATATTGCCGATGAAACCAAAACTTCTAAACAATCCGGCTAACAGGCCCGAAAGAGCATAGACCCCAATCGATTCGGCCAAAACCGCTGAAGATAATGACGGAATGAAGCCTACTCCTACTCCTGCCATGGTTCCGCCGCTGCTTCCCCATATAAACGCCGCCAACAAAATACACCAAGAACAAATAATATTTCCTACGCTTATTCCCCAAAAATCCACTCCGTTCAAGCCCATAATAAAGCCCATACCTAAAACTACCAATGAAGTTTTTTCTTCAAAACTAAACTTCGAGAGTTCTTTACGCTCATGCCATGATTTTTCTACCAGCAAACACATGAAAGTTATTATGCCGCTCAGTAAAGCCTCAAAAACGATCACCATAACTCCATATAAAGTCATTCCTTGAATAAAAAGCAACAGCGTTTTCACCACAAAAATCACCGCCGCAATAAACAAAGGAAGCCCCCAAATAATTTTATTTTCAGGCATTATCTGCCAATGTATGACCACACCCAAAATCACCAAAGTAATTACATTTGACCACATTTCGTAACCAGATACAAACGCTAAAACTCCTATTATTGAAAATAAAAACACTATAAAGGAGCGGCTTTTATCCCGGTGCCCGAAAGCTACAGCAAAAGCATAGGCAAAAGGCAATAGTTCGCCTAATATGAAAGCCCGGGAAAAAACTAACGCAATAATCAAAAAGAAAAGGTTTTCATACTTTAAAGCGTCCTTTTTTAATAAAGACGCTACTTTTTCCCCTTGCCCGGTAAAAAATCGTAAATCTATTTGAGGGCGCCAAGTTAATTTTCGCCTTCTGCGCGCGGCCTTTTTGTTAGGCACAGCCGCTTCATTTGTTCTTTGAAATGGATAAACTTCCAGTTAGACCACCCTCCTTCTAAAAGTTTGTCCATTCATTATAGCAGTCTTATTTGGATAATTTTGTAAATAAAAGTCCAATGCGGCATTTTATTTCAAACAAAGTTTGTGATTTATTGAGTTTTTCTATAAATTATTATCTACATAGGTCCCATATTATCCCTTCTAAAATATCACTTCCGCTAACTTGCATTAGTTCTTTTTCAAAAAAATCCATAATAGAATAAACTATCATTGCCCCTGGTACGATAATATCCGCCCGTTCCGGCTGCAACCCCGGCAAACGCTTTTTTTGCTCCATCGATAGCTTTTTTAGGGATGTATACAATTCCTGTATCTCATTTTTAGTTAAAATTTGTCCATGGATTTCACTGCGTTCATATTTTCTCAGCTTCTTTTTAACCGCTGCGAGAGTAGTGGCAGTGCCGCCGACGAATACCATGCGATAATTGGACAATTTCCCCTTATGTTCACATAATAGTCCTAAAACATTTTTAGCTTGACCGGAATCCATAGCGCTTTCTTTAGCTCTAACCGCCCCCAATTTAAGAGAATATGTGAACATTTTCCCATCATATTCCCAAATAAATTCTGTACTGCCTCCGCCCAAATCAACTACTATAAACGGACCGGATATATGCAATCCTTTTTTTACTCCCTCATAACTCATCTGAGCTTCCTGCTCTCCGCTGATAACATCAATTTCCAGGTTTAGCCCGTTTTTCAGTTTATTTAAAAATTCACCTTTGTTTTCAGCTTCCCGAACAGCGCTGGTAGCAATCAATCTGTATTTTTTTACATCCATTTGCTGTAAAATATTGTGAAACCCCGCCAAACACTTCATGGTTTTATCCATCGCCGCATTCCCAATCCGTTTCGTGCCGTTTAACCCTTCTCCCAAACGGGTGGTTTCCATAGCCTGTACCACCGGCTTTAATTCTTTAAATTCATCCAATTCCGCTATCAACAGCCTGCAAGAATTGGTTCCAATGTCAATCGCTCCAATTTTCATCATTTACTCCTAAGCAAATATATCCAATAAGGAAATATATTCATAATCAAATGTCATTATCCTTCATTCATTAATGTATCTATCGGCCAGAACTCTCAAAGTTGTCTATAATTTTTTATTTATAGAAATTGATATTACGTAATATACGTAATATAATATAAATCGAAAAGAGGTACGCCGCAAGTGAAACACAGGGACTTGGTCAAAATATTAAAAGATAGCGGTTTTCAAAAAATTCGAGATAATGGAGACCATGAAATTGACAAAGCAAAAAATAAGCGGCTTGTTCAAGCCCCTCGACCCAAAGAAATAAGCGAAAATACAGCCAGACAAATATTAAAGGACGCGGGGTTAAAATAAACTCCGCATTAAGGGGTACCCTAAGCTGCCCGAAAGGGTATAAAGACCAAAAAGGAGGTTTTTTCATGAATTGCGTTTATCCCGCCATCTTTACCCATAACGACGACGGAAGTTACACCATAATTTTCCCCGACTTGCCAGGCTGCGTAAGTGAAGGCAAAAATTTAAGCAATGCTCTTTATATGGCAAACTCCGCTTTGACCCAATGGATTGAGTATTTAGTTGACGAGCAAGGAGAACTTCCAGCACCGAGCGATTATAAAAAACTTCAACCTTCGGTTAATCAATTTACCAACTTAATTCGGGCTGAAATCCGTGATAACCATGCTGTCCGGCGAACTGTAAGCATACCGGCGTGGATGGACGCCAAAGCCTCCGCCGCTGGAATTAGTCTATCCAAAATATTACAGGAAGCCTTAACCGCGCGGCTATAAACCTGAAATCTTTGCGGTCTTTAGACCTGTCTGCGGCGGGCATGGGTATATAGTATTTTAAATCAACAAGTATCCCGATTAAAAAACGATATACAACTGAGGCCCCATCGTTAAAATTAGGGATAATGTCAATCAAAGCGCGTTTCATATCCGCCCAAGTCTTCTCAAGCGGATTAAAATCTGGCGAACTCGGCAGCAAAAACAACAACTTTATTACGTGCCTAGAAATATGAATCGGCGGAAATGGAAGAAATCTATTGAAAATCAATAATAATTTTTAGGAAGGGGGAATAAAAATGGCAGGGGCTAAAAACAAAGTGATCGCCGGAGATTATAAAGGAGGTTCTATTAAGATAAGTGCTACTGGGGCTTCAATTTATGTGGATTCCTGGGAAACCGCTATGCTGAACAAGCATGAGGTTGAAACCTACGAACTGATAACCGATGAACACACCAAAAGCGCGGCTTCCGGTATCATAAGAGGTGTTGTCGGAGATGCGTTATTAGGCCCGGTCGGATTGTTGGCAGGTGCTTTATCCGCAAAAAACAAGGGGATATATCAAGTCGCAATCCAATTTCGTGATGGAAAAAGAAGTCTTTTGGAAATTGATGATAAATCCTATAAGGCTTTAGTAAAAGATTGTTTTTGAAACCTTTGACAAAAAATATTTTATAATTCTCTTGGAGGCGGTAAAGAAGTAAGTAATGAGTAGGAGGCAATCAATATGAGCAACAAAGAAAGATGTATAACCCTTATTGACCGTTTCAGCGAAAGCCAGCTTACAGCGGTAATTAGCATATTAGAAAACATCGCCAAGTTATCCGAAGAGGCGGAAGACGAAGCCTTTTGCTTGCGTTTGGCCGAACAAGCAAAATTAGAAGATGATGGCTCTGAAACGAGTGCCGAGTCACTAAGGCGAAAGTATGAAATATGAAGTTGTTTACCGCAAGCCTGCGGAAAGGTTTTTAGATGCGCAAACTGTGAAAAATCGCCGCCGCATTATGGATGCATGTGATAAGCTACCTAATGCTGGAGACCGAAAACAATTAACCGGGCATCCTGAATACCGTTTGCGCGTGGGGGATTTCCGAATTCTGTACTTTGTGGTTATGAATTTAGTAAAAGTCACAGTCCTTGCCATTGGTAACCGCGGAGACGTGTATAAGCGGATATAATTTTGAATCGCTTTCAAGAAGTATGATACTCTCGGAGGCGGTGAAGAAGCCTTAAAACAGGCAGAAAGATACGCTGTCATCGTGCCTATAGCAAGTTGTAAGAAAGGAAGGTAATTTAATTATGATAAAAAGTTTTAGTATCGCTGTTACAAAAGAAGATGACTGGTTTGTTGCCAAGTGTTTAGAAAACAATGTAGCGTCACAGGGCAAGACCTTTGATGAATCTGTAGATAACTTACGCGAGGCGGTAGCATTGTTTTACGAAAATGAACCCGTTTCTGCGCTGCCCCGCATATATATAACTACGATGGAGGTCGCTCTATAATGCCTCCGGTTCCAATACTCAAACCCGAACAAGTTATTGTAGCTTTGTCTAAAATAGGGTTCCATTTTATTAGTCAAAAAGGCAGCCATCGCAAATATAAAAAAGGCGGCCGCACCGTTATCATCCCTATGCATTATGAACTTGCACGCGGGACGCTTGCATCCATCCTTGTGCAAGCTGGAGTAACTATCGGTGAATTAATGAAACATATCAAGTAAAGCTGAGCATGGTGTTAGGGAAAACTACCACGAAAATGATAAGAAGAAAGAACATAGGAGGTGCTTTACATGTCGCCGGTAAAACAACAAATTATTGACATACTCGATATGCTTCCAGAGCAGGAACAAGATTTGGCCTATGAAGTTCTGCGTAGGATTGTGCTAGCTTGGGACCCTGATTTTACTAAACTTACTCCGGCAGAAGCTGAACATCTTAAAATCGGCAAGCAACAGCTAGCTTCCGGTAATTTTTATGATGACACAGATATAGACTGGGATAATCTTGATGATATGGATTTAAATTAAGCAACAATAATTTTTAGAAAGGGGGGAACAATTGTGTCA
>JAISDD010000072.1 GCA_031265005.1 Syntrophomonadaceae bacterium
GAAGATCACTGTCTTTTACGGCCGTAGTATTGATGACATCTCCCGCATCTCCTGAACTATTGCCACAACCTTGAAGCGCTAAAATAGCTGCAATAACAGCAATTATGCCCATAATACCAATGGGCGTCCAGTATTTGCGCGCTTTTTTAGGCGTTTTTTTTGTATTTTGAAACAGTTTATGATAGGGCTGTGACATTCGGATATCCTCCTAAGTTGAATTTTTCATCGTGATAATGCTGCTAAGATAGTTATTCTTGACGCCGGTCAGGTTTTTTTTTATTTTCCGATTTGTCTCGCATGAAAATCATAGCTGCGGCGATTACCGCGATCGGAAGTACGCAATGCCAATGGCTGATTATAAATTCCATAATTAACCTCTCTTTTCTTGATTTTCTAGTTTGCTGGCGGGTCACTTTTCCCTGCCTTGGTAAAACGGGAACATCAATCCTGTGATGAACAAGAGCCCTAAGTTATAAGCAAGAATAATTTGTACAGGGTTAGGTAGTTCTCTTGAAAATAAAGAATTTAAAGTTTTGTGTATTTTTCTTCTCAATGGCAGTTTGGCCCGCCGCTGGCAGCAAAAGTTTCCAGCGGATAAATTAATGTTTCATAGGCGGCTACTTCTGCTTTGATTGCCGCTTCATCAATCGCCTCCAAATCGTCGACTACTTTAATGTATCCATAAGATGTATGGTCTCCGTTCGAAAACGCAAAATCCTCTGTGGGAAACAAATAGAGAGGGTTTTCGCCTGTCAGCAAATTAAGCTGTGTGTTGTAATACGGTACGAGCATGATAAAATCGCTATCATTGGTCGAGGTATTGTTGATCGTCCACTCGACGTCTATACCAGCTTGCACTACAATGATTGCCGGGCTGTATCCAACATCGTCATTCAAACCAATAGACACACGCTGGATACTGTATTTCGTGCCGCTCGCCTCAATAGTCCCCAATTTAGCTGTCGCTAACATATTTGTAGGGATGGTAATATTAGCCGGAACCGGGCCAGTAAAAGCGGCTGCTGCGTAATTAACAGGTTGTTCGGGTTTTGTTGTCTCATTGGTCTCGCTTTCTTCAAGCACTGTAATGGAACTGCGAATCATTCCCATCCAGCAACTATATGGAAAACGGCCTGTTTGTAGAGGAGTGAACTCAATGAGGTTTTCTCCGGTGGTGAATTTATATTCAATGTTATATTCTGGAATCAAGAGACGGTTGTTGCAGCCGTTAATACTCCCTTGCGGCGCGTCTATCGTCCATTTAACAGGTATTCCAGCCTGAACAGTAATAGCTGGATAGCGCCCTGATTGGAGCGTACTGTTCACTATTTGATACCCGTCCTGGATGACTAATTCGGATGCGCCTGCCGTTCCGCCGGCAACAGATTGGGATAAGAAATCAAGCGACAGCCCTGAAAGACTCCAGCCTTGTGAAAACATCGACAGGCCAAGAACGACAACCAATGCCGCTCCGACTGTTATAACTTTACTGGTGAACTTTCTGCTGAGTATGGAGCTGAGCGCCCCCAGCCCAAACATAAGAGGAACTGTGCCGATACTGAATAAGAACATTGAAAGGGCTCCTTTGAGCGGGCTGCCAGTAGATAACGCGTAAATTTGCATAGCTTGCAGAGGCCCGCAAGGCATGAGGCCGTTTAACAATCCGACAATTAGAGGGTTGTTGGTTTTTCTTTTTTCAGCTTCGATCTTTCGCGTTAAAACTCTTGGCATCTTTGGGGTGAATCTGCGGAGCTGCGGAAAAACACCAAGCATGTTAATCCCCATAATGACCATGAACACGCCGGCGGCTAGCTGAATAGCTCCTCTAAACGAACTGGTAAGAGTTAGAACTGACCCCAATGTGCCAACGGCGCCCCCAATCATTGTGTATGAAATCACTCTGCCAAGGTTGTATAGAGAACTTGGGCGCAATGACGCGGAATAGTTATTATCGTCTTGAATATTCAATTTGGGGAGGCATTGAGATAAATTGATACCGCCGCACATGGACACACAATGGACTGAGGTCAAAAGGCCGATGATGAACAGCATGCCGTAATCCATGCCAGCCTCGGCTGTCGGGAAAATATTAAATATGCCTGCAAAACCGAACTGACTAATGAGCATGTAACCGGCGAGAATGATAACCAGTATGCCAACGGGCTTTTTATTGGCGCTAGAAAACTGATGGTCGGGAAGCACTTGATAATCCAGTTTCTCAATAATCGCTGTAATCTCTTGCGCTGTGATAATATTAGCGTCATAAGTAACGGCGGCGCTTCCGGCGTTATAACTCACATCGGCGGCTTCAACACCGTTTGTGTTCCTTAAAGTTTGCTCAATTTTATTTTGACAGCTAACGCAGGTCATTCCGCCTACGCGCAATTTTTTAGTATTCAATCCTGATTCCATAGCGGCAATTAACACCTCCCTTTTCTATGGCGTTAGTTTACTAATTAATTTTGTAGAAATTATATGGATGTAAAAATTCATAGAAAATTAAATTTTTTATAACTTGTTTTGTTAGAAGTGGCAACTAAACTCACTGGGTAGTTTTTGTGTATTTAGTATAGCAAAAACTTCAATTTTTCCACAAAATTTCACAAGTAAAATGAACATCAAAAACCCCTGCAATACCGCATTATTAGGTATATACAGAGGCTTAAATTGTTTACATATTATGGTGGGCGCAGAGGGGTTCGAACCCACGACTTCTACCGTGTGAAGGTAGCACTCTCCCGCTGAGTTATGCGCCCTGACATCTTATAGATTATGAAAATATTATAATCCTTAATATAGCGTTGCGTCAAAATAAGTTCATTTTTTAAAAAAGTAATTTAAAATAACTTTTCGCTGACGATAGTTTGGCTGCGAGTAGGGCCAACCGCTATTAATTTTTGTTTTACTCCGGTTAGTTCTTCTATTTTTTTAATGTACTTTTTGGCATTTTCCGGCAGTTCGTCAAAAGATTTTATGCCGCTTATATCTTGTTTCCAGCCGGCCATTTCTTCATATACAGGCTCGCATTTTTCCAGAGTGGCAATATTTTCCGGAAAATCTTCTATTATAGTATCGTGATAACGATAAGCCACACAAATTTTAATGGTGTCGAAATCATCTAATACGTCTAATTTGGTAATAGCTAGGCCGGTCAATCCGTTTATACGAACCGCATATTTTAAAATGACCATATCAAGCCATCCGCACCTGCGCGCGCGTCCGGTGGTGGTGCCAAATTCGCAGCCTTTTTCACGCAGTTTTTCTCCGGCCGCGTCATCCAGTTCAGTAGGAAAGGGGCCTTCCCCTACTCGGGTAGTATAAGCTTTGACGATCCCCAAAACATTATCAATAAAAGCCGGGCCTATTCCGGAACCTATACATGCTCCGCCGGCTGTGGGATTCGATGAAGTAACGAACGGATAAGTGCCGTGGTCTATATCCAGTAAAGTACCTTGCGCTCCCTCTAGTAATACGTTTTTCCCTTCTAGTAAAGCCTTGTTTATTATGATAGAGGTATCGGCGATATATTTTTTAAGTGTTTGTATTTGAGTATATATTTGTTCCAAAAGCTCTTCCGCGTCAAACTCTTTTTCCCCATAAACGTTCTGCAAAAGTTTATTTTTCAAACTAAGCTGTAATTTGAATTTATTAATTACACGCGGGTCTTTTTCAAGAAAATCCGCTATTCTGAAACCTTGCCGGCTTATTTTATCTGTATAAGCAGGGCCAATGCCGCGCATGGTAGTACCGATGTTGCCGATACGTTCTTCTAATCTGTCCAGTGTTTTATGATAAGGCAAAACTACATGCGCACGGCTACTTATTTTTAAATTATCAGCATTGACGCCTCGTTCCTGCAAGCCTTTCAGTTCAGTTATAAGATTTTCCATATCTACCACAACGCCGTTGCCTATAACGCAAATAGTATCCGGATATAAAATACCGGAAGGAATTAAATGCAGCATGAATTTTTCTTGTTCCACCAGAACAGTATGACCGGCGTTACTTCCTCCTTGATAGCGAACTACCACATCAGCCTGTTCGGATAAAAAATCAGTAATTTTACCTTTTCCTTCATCTCCCCATTGGGCGCCTAATAATATAAGGGCAGACATTCATATACCTCCTAACATGTCAGTATCCAGGAAAAAATGGCCAGCAAAAGCTTTGGCCAGCAAAGTAATCTTAGCAAAAGCTTTATATCATGTCAATACGAGTTCATTTTATTGGGGAATATAGCATTTAGCAGCTAATAAGTTTTATTTTTGAAATACAGTTGGGGTGATTAATTTGCATAATATTTTAAAACAACCTTTGGCGGAAAGAAAAATCTTTTTCTAAAGGTAATAAAAGAAATTTTCGGCCAATATTTTCATTGTGTCGCATAATTGAGGGATTGATTTTTATCGTTGCATAAAATTACCATTTCGTTGTTTAAAGCGCTATTTTACATACACGCGTTTTTATTTCATGCGCTTATTGTAATGACGTTTAGTTCAGCGGAACAGGCTTAATCTTTTTGCGTAGTTACGATCACCTTTAGTTCAGCTTGGACTTGAGGGTAAATTTTTAATTTTACGGTATATTCTCCTAAATGTTTTATGGAGTCTTCGATTTCTATTTTCTTTTTGTCCAGATTAATTTTAAAATCTTGTTTGATAGCATCTGCTATTTCTTTACTGGTAACTGCGCCGAATAATTTATCGGAACCGCCGGTTTTCACTTTTATAGTAACGTTCTTTTCGTTTAATTTCTCTTTTATTTCCTCTGCTTGCTTGATTTTCCATTCCTTTTGTTTATCTGTTTTCATATGCTTTTCTTCCGTTTCTTTTAATAAAGAAACAGTCGCTTCCAAAACTAACCCTTTAGGAATTAAATAATTTCTGGCGTACCCATCCGCTACTTCTTTTACATCTCCTTCTTTGCCAAGATTTTTGACGTTTTGAATTAAAATAACTTTCATTGTTTTTCTCCTTTTCGGGAACGTAATTTTCTATAATCTATTAAAGAATCGAATAAACCTATCAGAGCTAAAAAAGTCAACGCTGATGGTATGAAAAATATGCTTAAAATAACGATGAGGGCGACAACCCATTTCCGCGTACTTGCTTTTACGCTCTTTAATCTCCAGTTAAGGGAGCAAAAGCCAAAATATATCGCGATCGGAACCATTATTGCCAGCGCGTTTGCCCCTGCTAAATAAGCTAAAGTTTGGTGGTTTCGGCCCCAAAGCAATAAAGCCAGCGCTATTATTACCAACCACACTAATTGCCAAGGCATTATATCCAGAAAATAGGGCTGTTTATTTAAACGTTTTTTGGCGTCGTTCATGTTTATTCTGCTGGTTAGTAAAAGCGTAAAAAATACAGTGACCAAAGACTGAAGATAATAGTAACTGGGTAAATATTGAGGTAATGTTTGCGCCATTGAGTCAAGTTGAAGACGCAAAGTTTCCTCACTTATTCCGTTGCTAGCCAGGTTATCCAAAACGCCTAAATTACGGTACCATTCAAGTGATTCATTGACAGAATTGCGCAACATGGCTTGGAAATCAGCTATGCCTATGCTTCCTGTCAGCAGGTACACGATGATTAAATAAAGGGAGATACCTGCCGCGGCCGCAATCAGGCCACTTTTACGCACTGTATAGTAATCTTTGTTTTCCGCGATAAAAACGCACATTACCAGGACAGGCAATCCGAATCCGGCCAAATAAAAGTAAGCGGCGTACAAACCCATTCCCCATGTAATGATAAACATATTCAATAAAAATATTAAAAAGACCTGAGTACGAGGTAATTCTAAAGCGCTGAGCAGCAAAAGCGTACCCCATATAATTATGAACACAAAAGAAAGTACGTCAATCTTTGTTAAAACCAAGCACAATAAACTGGTACTTAAAAAAAACTTTATAAACGGCACCTTATCAACTCACTTTTTAAATAAAAGATCATTAGCCATCATAATAAATAAGCCCCCAGTTTGTGAGGGCTCAATTTTATTCCGAGGTATATGGCAAAAGCGCCATTGTTCTAGCTTTTTTTATTGCTATAGTAATCTGTCTTTGGTGATTGGCACAATTACCGGTAATGCGGCGCGGGAGAATCTTACCTCTTTCTGTAATGTAACGTCGTAACTTTGATATGTCTTTATAATCTATATATTCAATTTTGTCGGCACAAAAATTACATTGCCTTCTTTTTTTGCGTCGCTCTTTTTTCAATTATCTCAGGCCTCCTTGCTTAAAAAGGAATTTCATCGTCTTCATCAGCCTCCATAATATCTACGTCATTATTGTTTATTTCGCGCCCTAATTGGGCCCAGTCTTCCGGAGGCTCTTCTTTAACAGCAGCGTATTCAGTATCGGAACTGGCTTTAGAAGCTGAGCCGCCTGTTCCTGGTTTTTCTAAAAAGCGGACATCATCGGCGACTACCTCCGCCACTTTGCGTTTTTGTCCCTCTTGAGTTTCATAAGTACGAACCTGTAAACGGCCTTCTACCGCTGTCAACCGGCCCTTGTGCAAATAATTCGCGCAATTTTCGGCTAATCCTCTCCATACAACAATATCAATAAAATCCGTGTCATTTTTATTATATTTACGGTCAACTGCTAACGTAAATGAACAAACGGCAACACCATTAGGAGTATACTTTAATTCTGGGTCACGTGTGAGCCTACCGATTAAAATAATCTTGTTCAGCACTGTAAAGTCCTCCTTCGCTATGAGTTATTTTTCCTGCTTGACAATGATGTGGCGCATAATCTTATCTGATATTTTAATGACGCGTTTTAACTCATCTACCGTTTCCGGTTGACCATTGAAAAGCCACAAAAAATAAATACCTTCCAAATAGTCTTCGATGCTGTACGCTAAACGTCGTTTGCCCCAACCGTCAACTTCACTTAGGAATTCTCCGCCAAAAGAATTAATGACAGTTTGTAATCTTTCTTTGGTTTCTAAAATTACTTCGTCAGACAAATCGGGCTTTAAAATCATTAAGATTTCATATTTGCGCATCTATACACCTCCTCCCTATGGACTTACCTGCCAAAACAGGCATAGGCTCCTGTTACTCAACTGGAGCAGGGACTTACATTATTATATCAATAGAATGTATTCTGCGCAATATATTTACCATACTGCAAATATAAAAAGCGTGTTGCTCATATTGGGCAAGTAAAGTTATGAATTTTAATAGTGATTTGCTTTATATGGTTTCAATTTTTTGCAGGCGTTTTTCAAATTCCAGCCGGGGCAGCATGACGAGCCGTCCGCATTGTTCGCATTTGATCTTAATGTCTGCGCCCATACGGACGACCCGCCAGTGATAACTGCCGCAAGGGTGTGGTTTTTTCATTTTTACTCTGTCTCCCAAATTAAAAACTTTGCGTTCCATGGTCATCCTCTCATCAAAATTTTTGGGGCAAGTTAGCCGAAAACGCTGGCAATCGCGTTTAGGGGCCTATGGCTGTCTCTAATATTATGATTTTTCTTTAAGAATTTAGCTCAAAAAAACATTTATACGCTTTATAAGACATATATAGGTCAGCTTTACTGGAAACCTCAAAAGGAGAATGCATACTTAACAGAGCGACGCCGCAGTCTATTACTTCCATTCCGTATCGCGCCAAATATTGCGCAACTGTACCGCCGCCGCCGATGTCTACTTTGCCTAATTCCCCCACCTGCCAAACAATGTTGTTTTGGTCAAACAAATTCCTTATCTTAGCCACAAATTCCGGATTACTGTCATTTGAATCGTATTTGCCCCGTGAGCCGGTAAACTTAGTCAAAACTACTCCGTATCCTAAAAAACTATTGTTCATTTTTTCAAAGACTTGCGGATAGGTAGGGTCAACAGCCGCGTTAACATCTGCCGATAAAGCGTAAGAAGCTTCAAGACATTTTCTTAAAGCGTAATAATCCGGAGTGTTTTGCTTATGCAGCAGCTGCGACGCAATATTTTCAATAATCAAGGACTGCAAGCCGGTATTGCCAGTGCTTCCGATTTCTTCTTTATCTACGAAAAGGCATACGGCTGTGCGTTCAGTGGCTTTACAATCCAAAATAGCCCGATAAGAAGCATAAGCGCTTACTCTGTCGTCTTGGCCGTACGCCCCGACCATGCTCCGGTCAAAGCCGATCTCACGGGCCGGAAAAGCAGGGACCGCTTCTATCTCGGCGCTTACAAAATCATCTTCATCTATGCCGTATTCTTCTTTGAGAAGATTTACAATAC
>JAISDD010000093.1 GCA_031265005.1 Syntrophomonadaceae bacterium
GAACCGTTCCTTATCTCTTCAATCTCATCAGGCCCGCAATTGAGCGTCCCTTTGGCCCAAAGGCTCGCGTGGCCGTTCAGCTCGTTCGAGATGATCATTTCGCTTATTTCAATGATTGGGTACGGGCTGTTAAACTTCCATTTGTCGCGCGTTATGATGGCTGGCATCCTTTCACATCCTTCCCGTCGTCTCCGACAGCGCGCCGTCGCGGCGCGTTTAGCGTATTATACTGAAGATAGCGGCCGTAAGCATAAAACCTTGAGAACCTTCGTTCCCGAACCGGGCGATATGCGGAAAAGCCTTTGTCTCTCCTGAATGAATCGGAGGAATGATTATTCAAGGCTTTCTTAAATATACCTGTCTCGAAACCTGACTTCGACGGATTCTGTTTGGGAACGCAAATCGCAATCGAAGTTATATAAGAATAACCACTCTAGCTTTTTATCTCTCACTTTACAAAACAAAAAACCTGGCGATATCCAGCCAGACTTTTTGTTCTTGTCTTATTTGCGCTGCAAAATCCATTTAACTAAATCATCAAACGATGCCGCTCCGCTTGCCAAGCCTAAGCCGATTTGAATAAGTTCGTCATCACTGTAGCTTAAGTATATTTCATTTAGTTTTAGAAATACAAGCATTACTAAAATACCTATCCGTTTGTTACCGTCAACAAACGGATGGTTTTTAATAATTCCAAATCCTAACCTTGCCGCCTTTTCAGCTATAGTAGGGTAGATATCTTCACCGGCAAATGATTGAAAAGGAGAGGATATCGCTGATTCAAGCGATCCATTGTCTCTTATTCCGCTTAAACCGCCAGTTTGAATGATCAGCATATCATGCATTTTTTTAACTTGCTCTAATGATGGCCGTTTCATTTCGCTAATTCCTTAAACGCCGCGATATTTCGTGTAATGATGTTCTGCGCCATCGCTGTTATCTCGTTGTCAGATGGCTCTTCATCAAGCTGAGTATATTCTAATAAAACATATTTCGGGACATTATTTTTAAGAATAACAACGGCCCCATTTTCATCTACTAAACGAGCGACTTTTGAAAAATTTTGATTCGCTTCACTAATGGATACAAGATTTTTCGTGTTAATTATCATTTTACATCACCTATTACTATTATACGCTTTTTTAGGATAGATACAACCTAATTTTATAATCCTTGGACGAGGCCACGCTTGAAAGCTTTTGCTCGGGGATTTAAATTACATCTTCGCTAAAAGTTTAAATATGAATTCTTAAACCTCATCAATCTTTGCGCTTTTGTATGCATACAATTGTTAAATTTGATAAAAAATTGTATGCATACTTTTATCAAAGTCAACGGATGAATAGAATTCAATTCCGTCAAACATTTCAACAATTAAAATAAATATTACTTCCTTTACCAAAGGATCTAATAGCTTTTCCTCTGATCGCAGGAATTACGGATTTGTTACTGGGGGCGGTAACCGCCAGTCCGACAGAGGCTCGTTTCCGCTGCCAGTCGCGCCGCGTTCGCCTGTGCGCGATTCTTGGAACGAAGGTAGAGTAGTTTTTAAGCCATCCGCCGATTACGAACCGTTCGCTAGGGCGAATTTGAGGGCAAGTAACGAATCACCGGGTTGACCTCAATTTCACCCCAAAGGGACAGTTTTCAAAGTGCAAGTCCCGGACTGCACTAGCGGATTTATGCCATATGGTTCAAAGAAGAGAATCTCTGTCCGTATGAGGATTATTATATCATCGCCATAGACGTTGATAGCGATTGAAAGTTCAGTAGATGAAGCCGCATTTTTACATTATTGGCGTGATAGTAATATAGCAGGTTAAAGACCGGCGCTAAAACTTCGCCGGACATTCCCAAAAGCCCCGCTGTGCGTGGCTTTTCAGAGTTTCAACAACCGGCGCTTGTTGAGAATAGTTAGCACCGGTTGGGTGGTCGGTCGAGCATAGCAAAGTCCGATAAATCCCATGAAACAAAGATTCTTCCCTTTGATTCACCGACGCTTAGTCAGTTTTGATGGATTTTCGCTCATTATTTTCGTTGCCTTTGCCAGATAGACTTGTATGCATCTTTCGGGTATCGTTGCTTGCTGAAAGAGGGGTGAAAAAATGAAAAGCGTGTTACATGAGTTTTACTACGGCAACATAATCCCAAACGAAAAATCCTTTGTTCGTGATTCAGAGTACGGCAAAACCATCAAAATCGTATCTGATTACGAAGAAAAACTGCTGAAACTTCTGAATAACGAGGAAAATGAGCTATTTAAAACTTTCTCCAACGCACAAGGCGATTTGAATCGAATTTCTGTAGCAGATAGCTTTCTGGAAAGCTTTTGTGTCGGAATGAGAATCGCCATCGAAGTCATGCAAAAACAACTTTAGTAAAAACAAGAAGAACTCGCATAAAACCGCAAGTTCTTCTTGTTTTTAGAATAATTCAAAGAAATTAATACAAATCGAATCTAGAAACATCGAATGCGATAAAACTGCCTTCAGGTATACTATCGGGAATATAGGCATCTTCTAGGCATAATTTAATATTGCCTAAAAGTGCTATTTTGTTTTCCTTATCGGCAAGCTTGCCACATATTGAGTATCCAAAAGTTGTATTGCTTCTGTTTGCATAAGCAACTTGTTCTTCAGAAACAGCAACATTTTCAGCATCAAGACAGTGAATGGGTTCTGCCAAAATATCGTTTACATTTTTTTTGAATGGATGTGAGAAGCATAAAATGCTAACAGAACCATCAGAGACTATCACCTCAGCTTCCTGAGCTTCTTCATCAATCCAATCTATTGATTTTACAAACATACAATACCTCCTATTTTCCAAATCCTAAACTGGGTGCGTTTTTAATTAATTCTGAAACTGTTTTAATGTGGAATGTAGTTATATCTCCCGTAGCACGGTCTAAGCCTACAAACCCATATTTTTGTCCACCCATAAATCGTACATAGCCATTTAATTCAGGGGCATATGTTCCGTTTTTAATTATAAAATTAGCATCATCTAAATAATTAGTAATTGAGTAAGAACTTTCTCCAAGTGCTTTTTGTATCTGGCTCCCATGCTTTGCGTAATGACTATCTAACAATTCTTGACTTTTAAATAACTTACTACCCGCGCCCTTGGAAACGCTCGCGGCTGCGAGAATCGCGTTTTGCCGTTGCGCCATGACCGCCACAGCCAATCCCAATTCCGCCATGCCATACCCCATAGCCGCAAACGTAAAGTATCCAAACATGCCCTCATAAAATTTGCCGGAGTCTCCGCCGTAAACGCCGTCTCTCATGGGATTATAGGCGCGCATCTCTCGTTCCGATATCCCTTTGACGCCAAGTTCGATGTCGGATGCGCCTTCATTAACTAAAGCGTCGGCGTGCTCAGCGGTTTTGAAGGCGCCATACGTCGCGACGCCAACTCCTCCTACAGCAAGCGCCGCCCCTCCGACGGCGACAGCCGCGGTAGTTACTGTTCCTACAGTAGTTATCGCGGCAGCTGTTGAAAGCGCCACCCCAGCCGCCGCTATCGCGGGCGCCGCAAGTCCGGCCGTAGCGACTACAATCGCCGCGACAGCGACCACAGCGGCGACGCCTATCGCTATTTTCAGAATTCCTTTACCTATTCTGCCCCAATCCCAGCCGCCCTTTTCCTCTTCCTCAGCGGCGGCCTCTTCAGTGGCTTTGCGCGCGGCTTCCTCTTCCGCCTTTTTCGCTTCCTCAGCCGCTTTTCCGGCTTCTTGCCCCTGCGATACCAGCGCCGGCATGGACGCTTTATTC
>JAISDD010000096.1 GCA_031265005.1 Syntrophomonadaceae bacterium
TGTTGTACGCAAGGGCTTAAAAAATTAGCAATAAATACAAATAGAAAGTACGGCAATTATGGATGATGATAATGAAATATTGAAATCTTTAGAGCTTCCTGCTACCATCATAGGAAGCTTAGAGTGGGCGCGGATGGAAAAGACGGAAGCGGCTATAGGGGAAGATGCTTTGCTGGAGCGTATCCTGAGCGAAAAACTGTGGTCGAATGTGGAAATAATGTGGGTATTAAAGAAAATGGTCTTTTATTATGGTCAGAAAGACGCTTTGTTGCAAAAGATGCCAGCGGACAGGCTGTTTATGAACATGAATGATGTATTAAGGTGTTTTTTCTTAATTTTTGACATGCTGGATCCTGAATTTGATGATAATGTGCGCAGCTATGTCAGCAGCAAATTAACTGACGCTACTTTTGGCGTCAGTCAGAGGACCAGGCAGTATTTGGGCAAAATGTAAAAAAATATCCAAATATCAGCTAAAATATAAAGATATAAAAACGAGGGGCCCCTCGTTTTTAAAAATTTTGCCTGTAAATATTCAAGTTGCCATCACATAGAGGGGTCGCCCACTATGGACTGTTATGGGAAAGGACATATAACCGCCAAAGTTTTGACTGTTTTTTAAAACTGCTTGAAATAGACCTTCAGACTGCAATATAACTGAAGCCTGTATAAAATTAGCTGGAATAATTACTCGCAGAATCATTTGCCTTTTCTGATAAGTTATGCTAAGACTACACAATAGCAATTGATTTTCGCAATATTGTAGACTTGGCGCGAGCCCGCTCATTTCTGGATTGCCACATCGCACTCTAAATACCTTGAAGGGCACTTAGGGCACGAGATTCTGGGCTAGTCCCAGAATCCAAAGCAACGATCGTCAGTCCGGGAAGAACTGTCCCGGAATCCATAAATACAACTTGGATTCCGGCATAAAGCCGGAACCTTGTGCCCCGAAGGGGTATGACAGGGCAGCAAACCGCTCATTTCTAGGAGCGAACGGCGCTGCTGTCCCCAACTTATTAAGTACGCCTGACAGCAATCTTTGTAAGGTATTCGGTTCTTTTCTCAGCATATTTGGAATAAAAATTTTCGATAATACATTAAGAAGGGGGCCTTAATATCAAAAAGTTTCTGCTTAATTGCTGGTAGCGGTTTTAATATCAGCCGTCAATGCATTTTTGATTATTTATTCAGCGCCCCTGCAAGCAGTATGTCATACCACTGAGTTAAATTTATGGCTCTGGTTGTTTATAATTATTTTAACCGGCCCCCAAATTTTATTTAATTTAATAATGTATTTTAGTCAAAGTGTTTTAAAATCACCTGCCTATTATGCTAAAATGAATAATTAAGTAATGATTATAAAAAAAGAAACCAATATTGCTGAAATTTTTCAACAGACCGTTTTTTTATTACTTATTATTTTAATTTTCCTGATAGGAGGAGGGGTGATGGATTTTGTTAAAATGCATGGAACCGGTAATGATTTTATTATTATAGATGTTGATAATTGGGAAGATTTTGATAGATACCAGCCTTGGGCCTCAGCGCTTTGTGACCGCAATTTTGGAGTAGGCGCCGATGGCTTGATAGGAGTTGGCAAGGATAAAAAGGATGACATTTTTATGCGCATTTTTAATTCCGATGGCAGCGAAGCTGAAATGTGCGGAAATGGTATAAGATGTGTCGCGCATTATGCGAAACGTGAAAAAATAAGCGCGTCCGATCATATGTCAGTCAGAACTTTAGCGGGAATAAGACATTTGGAGATCTTCAATTTTGAAGGGCATGTTTCCCAGGTCAAAGTTGATATGGGAGAGCCTATTTTTAACCGGGAACTCATTCCCATGTCCGGAAGCGGTTCCAATATGGGAATAGAAATTGAAGCTTTGGGGAAAAAGTACGTTGCAACAGCTGTTTCCATGGGCAATCCTCATTGCGTAATTTTTGTTGATGACGTAAAGGCCGTTTTATTGGAGGAAGTGGGGCCGGTTTTGGAAAAAAACGCTTTGTTTCCAGCTAAGACTAATGTGGAATTCGTACAAGTAGCCGACGCTGAAAATTTAATCATGCGGGTTTGGGAAAGAGGAGCGGGTATTACTAATGCTTGCGGTACCGGTGCTTGCGCGGCTTTAACCGCCGCCGTTTTAAATGATTATTCGTCTACCCGGGCTGGCGTTCAATTATTTGGAGGCACTTTGCTTATTGAATGGAAAAAAGATAGTGATAATAGGGTTTATATGACTGGGCCAGCCCAAGAAGTTTTCACCGGCAGCGTTGATTTGGATAAATTTTTTAGTAAATAAATTGTTGATAATTCTAGGAGGTTTAATAAAATGAATGAAAGCATACCCATGCAAAATTTACCCCCGTATCTCTTTGCCCGCATTGAAAAGAAAATAGAACAGGCTAAAGAACAGGGCGTTGACATTATTAACTTAGGGATAGGAGATCCTGATCTGCCTACTCCTAAACATATAGTGGACAGGATGGCGCTTAGTATTTATGACAGTTCTACGCATCAATATCCAAGTTCCGTAGGAAGGCTGGATTTCCGCACCTCTGTGGCCAATTGGTATAAAAGACGTTTTAATGTGGACTTAGACCCCAGATCGGAAGCGGTAACTTTGATTGGCTCCAAAGAGGGAATTGCGCATATATCTTTTGCTTATATAGATAAAGGGGACGTTAATTTAATCCCGGATCCAGGGTATCCAGTCTATGGTATAGGTACACTCTTAGCGGGCGGGAGTTCATATGTCATGCCGCTGTTAGAAGAAAATAATTTTTTACCGGATTTAGAAAAAATTCCGTCTGATGTGGCTAAAAAAGCTAAATTAATGTTTTTGAATTATCCTAATAATCCAACTGGCGCAGTGGCTGATCTTAATTTTTTCAAAAAAGTGGTTGATTTCGCTAAAAATTACGATATATTAGTATGTCATGACGGACCTTATTCGGAAATCACTTTTGATGGAGTAAAAGCTCCAAGCTTTTTGGAAGTTCCGGGCGCGAAAGAAGTTGGTATTGAGTTTCATTCTTTGTCTAAAACTTATAATATGACAGGATGGAGAATAGGATGGGCGGTGGGACAATCGAAGGCTATCGAAGTTTTAGGGAGGATAAAATCCAATTTAGATTCCGGTGTTTTTGAAGCGGTTCAACACGCCGGCATTACAGCATTGGAAGGCCCTCAGGATTGCGTAGCCGAAATTTGTAAAGTTTATCAAGAGCGTAAAGATGTAGTGCAAAAAGGATTGCAGAAAATGGGGTGGAACGTTAAAGGGCCGCAAGGTAGTTTATATTTTTGGGTTCCGGTCCCAGCAGGGTATACGTCGGAATCGTTTGCCGAAGAAGTGCTTGATAAAGCCGGAGTTATAATTACTCAAGGCAATGGTTACGGTATTTATGGCGAAGGTTATTTCCGCATTGCTATGACAGTGGACAAAACGCGTATGGAAGGGGCTTTCGAACGTATGTATCAGGCGTTGGGAAAGGTTAAAGTTTGATGATATGATAAAAAGTATGACGGGGTTTGGCCGAGGTGTTTCCGAAGAAGACGGATATATGATATACTGCGAAATAAAGGGGCTTAATCATCGATATTTAGACATCAGCATCCGTATGCCGAGGCCTTATATAATACTGGAAGATAAAATAAAATCAATGGTTAAGCAGTTTATAAATCGCGGCAGAGTGGAAATAAATATTGAGGTCAGAAAAACATCTGAATTACAGCATAGTATCAAACTTGACAAAGAATTAGCAATAACTTATTATAATAGTCTAAATGATCTAGCCAACATTTTGTCCATACCTCTTGAAGTTAGAATTATTGACTTGTTCAGGTTGCCGGAAGTGTTTTTTTTGGAGGAACAGGAAGAAGATCTTGATAAAGTTTGGAGATTCCTAGAAAAGGCTTTATTAATTGCTTTGGAAGACAAAGTAGCAATGCGTTGCAATGAAGGCGCTTATGTAGCTGCGGATATTAAAGAGCGAAATCTTGCTAATAGGGCAAGAATCAAGCATTTGGAAGAAAGATCCCCGCGGGTGGAGGATGAATACAGAAGCAAACTGCAGCAGCGTATGAGTGAATTGTTTGCGGACGGAGCAGCTGATGAACAGCGTTTGTGGCAAGAAGCGGCGCTATTTGCTGATAAATCAAATGTTACTGAAGAGATCGTGAGATTACATAGCCATATCAAATATCTGGATGAACTTTTGGAAACTGGAGATGCTGTAGGCCGTAAATGTGATTTTCTTTTGCAGGAAATGTTCAGAGAGATCAATACAATAGCCTCTAAATCAAACGATTTGGAGATGAATAGAATTGTGGTGGATGTGAAAGCGGAATTGGAAAAAATACGGGAACAAGTTCAGAATATTGAGTGAGGTTAATAACATTTAAGGAGGTGTATCCGGATATCCGGGTGATATGGATATTAAATTAGTAAACATAGGTTTTGGTAATATTGTTGCGGTTAACAGGATTGTTGCAATTGTGGGGCCTGAATCTGCTCCTATAAAAAGGGTTATTCAAGAAGCAAGAGAGAAAGGAACGTTGATTGACGCTACTTATGGCAGAAGGACCCGAGCGGTTATTGTTGCCGACAGCGGCCATGTTATATTATCGGCAGTTCAGCCTGAAACAGTGGCGAATCGCCTTTCGTCAAAAGAAATTAATGAAGAAGCTTGAAAAATAAAACGCATGATTAAGAACAAGAACGGTATCTTATTTGTAATTTCAGGGCCTTCCGGAGTAGGCAAAGGTACCATTACGAAGGCTTTGTTTGAAAAAATTTCTAACGTATTGCTGTCTGTTTCCGTGACTACAAGAATACCTAGGAACGGAGAAATTCAAGGAAATAATTATTTTTTTGTAAATATCCATGAATTTGAACAGATGATCAATGATGATGGATTTTTAGAATGGGCGCAAGTTTACCAGAATTACTATGGGACGCCGAGAAAGTTTGTCATGGAAAATTTGGCGCGTAAACGGGATATAATTTTAGAGATCGATACTCAGGGAGCCTTGCAGGTTAAGAAGAACATGCCGCAGGGTATATTTATATTTATAGCGCCCCCCAATGTGGCAGAATTGGCTAAACGTATAAAATTGAGAGGTAAAGATTCAGAGGAAAGTATTCAAACCAGATTGTCCGCGGTAAAGCAGGAATTGGAACATATGAAATTCTATGATTATGTAGTGGTTAATGAAGATTTAGAATTGGCGGTCGAGAAGGTTAAAGCGATAATTATAGCCGAACGATGCCGATACGGTAATATATTAATGGAGGGATCGAGTTGATACCCACTTCAACAAAAGATTTGATTAACATTGCTAACAGCAAATATGCGGTGGTGGTCGCAGTAGCTAAACGAGCCAGAGAGTTATCGGAACATAATAAAAATAATACCGATTATCGTCTTTCAACTATGGTAACATATGCCTTGGATGAAATATTAACAGAAAAAATCACAGTTAAAAAATAGTTGGGGTGAGAGGTATGCTGAAAAATGTTGGAA
>JAISDD010000217.1 GCA_031265005.1 Syntrophomonadaceae bacterium
TAGATTATTTTGAAGAATATCGTCAGATTTTCCATCAGTATAATACTAAATATTTGATTTTTGCCAATCAAGTAAGCGGGTATCCAGATAATCTCCAACTTATGAGCGATTTAGTAAACGAATTCAATTTGCTTGTGGGAGTAATCGAAACCTCTGAACAAATAAAATACATAGAACAGCCTGGGTTGGAACAAATACTCTCCGCCGCCGATTATCCCATCAACCGGGTCTATTCTACCGGAAACGACGAATTCGTGCAAACAGTAAACGACCGCTTTTATCGCTGGATCAGGGCCATAGTAGACCGCGGCATCCGCATCCTTTATTTGAGTACTTTTAAAGATGTAAAATTAAGCGCCTCTGAAAATCTCCACAATACCATAGATACAATAGGTAAATTTCACCAGTCCATTGCCGACAAAGGTTTTTACATAAACGAGGACCTACCGCGTTTGAACAGTTCCTACACCGGCTCGGTGCATAGTTTGATGATCGCCATGAGCTTGCTCATAGGTTCGCTGCTGTATTTAGCCTATCTGCTCAATATGCGTAATCCCAATTATCTTATGCTGCTCTTTTTTCTCGGCATCATAGGCGTTTTCGCGCTAAACATGGGCGCCTCTATGAACCTCAGCAAAGTATACGCTTTAAGCGGCGCTGTATTATATCCTTCTTTGTCTAGTTTAATCTGGCTGCGCTATCTTAAAGCTCAAAAAAACAGTTCGTGGCTGCCGCAAATATTTATCAGCCTCCTGATAATTTTCGCTATCAATCTCTGCGGAGCTTACACCATCGTTTCCAGTTTAAACGATATCCGTTACATAATGAACCTGCAAATATTCAGCGGAGTAAAGCTGGCCTTTTTAGTTCCTCTGGCCCTCTTCCTGCTCAATTATTTCGTTTGTTTTACCCAAGACAAAGGCTTCGTAAAAAATACCTGGGATACTTTGCAGCTAAAACCCAATTACCTGATATTGGCATTATTTTTGGTGGCGGCAGCCGGCGGTTATTATTATATCGCCCGCAGCGGCAACAATGTCACGCAGGTTTCCTCTTTCGAGCTTCGTCTGCGGGAAGTGCTGGAAATGATGTTTTTAGCGCGTCCGCGGTTTAAGGAATTTTTGATCGGGTATCCGGCCATTATCGCCGCAGTATATCTATATCAAAAATACCGGCAAAGTTTTGTTCTCTTCATCATGGGTCTTGCTGCGGTAATCGGCAGCATTTCAATGGTAAACAGCTTCTGTCACGTATTTACCGCCGTTTCTATTTCTTGGAGCCGCACTCTTTGGGGATTAGTAATCGGAGTTCTTCTGGGATTTGCAGTTCTTTTAGGCATAATGCTGCTGGAGGCGGTTTATAAATTTTATCTGCGCAAATATATTGAATAACCTGCACCCGAACGTTCCATTGATAACGGCCGGTTGTTCATGAGTTTAGCAATCCCAAAAAGCGGATCCATTTTCACAGATCCGCTTTGCTTTATACGCGTACATGCAAGCATCTTGTCCACATGCTTTTTAAAACGACGCCGTATCCGGATTAAATCCCGCTCCCCCATAATTTTTCATGGAGGCTAAATTTTGAACATCTTTTTCACTAAGTTCGAAATCGAATATATCCGCGTTTTCTTGAATACGCGCTGGTGTAACTGATTTAGGTAAAGGTAAAAAGCCCATTTGCAAGCTCCAGCGCAGGCATATCTGAGCTACGGTTTTATGATATTTTTCCGTCAGCTCCCGCAACTCCTTTACTTCCAGCATTGATCCGGTACCCAAAGGGCTATACGCCTGGATTAATATGCCCTTTTCTTTACAGTAACGCACGGTCTCCTCTTGTATAAACCCAGGATACAGGCGTATTTGATTTACCGCAGGAACGGTTTCAGCATTTTTTAAAGTAGCTTCAATGTGATGCGGCATATAATTACTGATACCTATAGCTTTAGTTTTCCCATCTTTATAGATTTTTTCCATGGCTTTCCAAGTCTCGGCGTTTACCTTCTCGAACTGATCTCTGAATCTTATCGGATTAGGCCAGTGAATTAAATAAAGATCCAAATAATCCAGTTGCAGTCTTTCTAAAGAAGCCGCGCACGCTTTTAAAGCTGCTTCATAACCATGGTCGCTATTCCACAGCTTAGTGGTAATAAACAAATCTTTACGGTCTATGCCGCTTTCCTTGATCGCTTGTCCCACACTTTCTTCATTACCATAAAAAGCCGCAGTGTCGATATGGCGGTATCCTGCCTTTATAGCCTCTTTTACAGACGAAACGGCCACTTCTCCTCCCGGAGTTTGCCAGGTCCCAAATCCTACTATAGGTATTTGCACTCCATTGTTCAACTGATAACAATCATCCAGTTTCCGCATCATTTACACCTCCGTTTTAATCAAATTCCATTACCATTACATCTCAATAACTGATCACTTGTAATCCTTTATTTCGCGATTGTATTTTTTGAATTCAGGAATATAAAGCATTGTCGCTATCAGCGCAAAAAACGTCGTCAGACTCAGTAAAGTTATCACCGCCCATGAAGGCATTCCTGTTATAAATACTATCAATACCATAGTAAAATAGAATAATATAGTAAGAATTTTTCCAAACCATTTGGCGCCTTCAATTTTTATTTTGTGTTTCACCAAATAAGCGCCGATAATAAGCATCAAAATTTCCTTCAACAGTAAAACAGCGAAAAAAAACCAGTATTCTCTCATTTTGGCGAACATCACTATGCATACCGCAACCTGCGTAAGTTTATCCGCAAGCGGGTCTAAAACTTTACCCCACTCGCTGATCCAATTATAGCGGCGGGCCAAAAAGCCGTCCAGCATATCTGTTAATCCTGAAACGGCTAAAACCAGCGCCGCCGCCCAACCATTATTCTGTAACATTTCCCAAATAAAAAAAGGTATTAACAAAATCCTAAAATAAGATAAAATATTGGGGATATACCTCATCAAACCGCTCTTTCTTCTTAGATAACACCACAAAGCAATTTTAAACTTTTATTCTATAAAAACTGGTTTACTAATATAATTATGCCTTTGCTTTTAAACATTATACAATACTTGAGGCGTAATAATAAAATATCTGTCAAAAATGTGATTATTTTTTCCTCGATTCATCCTTTTACTGTTTATTAAAATTTATTTATGTATTATATTTATTATAGTAAAGATTGTCAGCTCGAAAAAAAAACAGCAAAATTTATTATGGAGGTTAAAAAATGAACAAAAAAAACCAAGGTCTATTTTCCAGTTTCAAGGGGAGTATTTTCATAATACTGACCCTCTGTCTAGCTCTGTTGTCAGCTGCTGCCTGTAGTACCAACTCTACCGCTCCTGTAAACAGCGACCCCGTGGAAGGCTCCAAAGCCTACAACTATTTTAAAAATGCCCTTCCCAATGAAAATGAATTCTACATAGCTTTCGGCATGGAAGGCATAGCTCAAAATGCTGCTTACCGAGCCAACGCCGAAGTAGCGGTTAAAGGAGAAAATGTTTACGTCAACTATACCGCCGGCGACATCAATTTTTGTTCCATATTAAAAGAAGGTACGCTTTATATGCTCAATAAACGGGCCAGAACTTACGCTAGAGTACCTATAGAAAATCAAATGAGCTTATTCAGCAATGCTTTATTTGATTCTGAAAGGCTTAACACCTTGACCTACACTTCGGGAGAAATGGAAATCGGCGGCGTCACATACGCTTCTGAAGAATATGTGGACGGCGCTTCCCAAGTTACATATCTTTTTGATGAAAGCGGCTCTTTAACATATATTATTAACAATACCAACGGCAATGATATACAAATGGAAATACTGGAATTTTCCGGCGAGGTAACCGACGAAATGTTTAATTTCCCGGTTGATTTTACTGAAGACACCTCAACTTCTCTGGAGATAAACCCGTAAGATTAGATAACTTTTCGGTCCCCGTACGCCGTCATCGTTTCCTCCGGCTGCGGGGATCCCTGTTATTAAACTAGTTTATCCCGGAACTATACGCTCCTCTGGTAAAGAAACAGTAAAGACCGTCCCTTCTCCTAAGCCGCTGCTCACCTTTATGCTGCCTTTATGCATATCAATTATTTTTTTTACGATAGATAATCCTAAGCCGTTGCCGCATTCATCCCGGCGGCGGGATTTATCCGCCCGGAAAAACCTTTCAAATATAAACGGCTGATCATCCGGCGCTATTCCCGCTCCGTCGTCAGTTAAAGTTATTGTTATATTCTCATTGTCTTTGCTGACATCCATCGTTATTTTACCCCCTGACGGAGTAAACTTTATGCTATTGCTTAACAAATTGATCCATACTTGCTTTAAAAGCTCTTGGTCAGCTTTTAATTCCGCTTCTTCCCCGGTAATTTCTATTTGCAAATCTTTTTCTCTCCACAAAGGTTCCAAAGACAAGGCGCTATTTCTTAATTGCCGTACTATATTGAACTTGCTGGCATTAATCACTGCCGCGCCGGAATCAAGCGCGGATAGTTTCAGTAAATTACTGCTCAATTTAGAAAGCCTGTCACATTCCGTTTCTATAATCCTTATATATTGTAATCTTTCTTCTTCAGGCAGGCTTTCATTTTTCAACAATACCGCAAAACCTTTGATCGAAGTTATAGGCGACTGAATCTCATGGGATACGTTGGAGATGAAATCTTGCCGCATTACCTCCATGCTTTTAAGCTGACCAGCCATATGATTAAAACGGGCGGCTAAGTCATTCAACATTTGCTTTCTGAAAAAATCATCAGCGGGTTCAAAGAAAACATCAAAATCACCTTGAGCTATCCGGTCCAGCGCTAAACCAAAATCTTCTAATAAATTATATCTAGCCTGTGCTTGTAAACTACGGCGGCCATTTTCAAAGCGGTCGTAACCAGAGTTTCTCTTTATAGCGCCGCCGCGTTTTAACCTAGCCGCGCGTCCCGCTAAATGGAAAAGCACATGCAAAAAGAGCAGCCCCAGAATTATGCGGATAAAATAACTGGCGTTCCCTATTGACTTACCCGTTTTACTCAATATAAAGCTGAGCAATTGACCAGCCAAAAAATATGAAGCGTAAATCATCGCTAAAATTGCAATAAAACCTGCCAAACTCAACAAGTGAATTTTTATTTGGTCCGCGACTTTAAATTTGTTCTCCCTGGTAATTGATTTTTTCATTCAGGGTTCCTTGCATGATAAAACTCATTAAAGTATACATCATACATTTTCCTTTTTTTTAATTACATTATGATCTTAATATTTTCCTTATATAAGGGCCAGCCTTCAATACTCTGGGCGCGGACCGTCGGCGCGCGCCGCATCAACTTTTGATAATCCAAGAAACGTTCGTTTTGCCTTTATACGTTATTATGGATAATGTTTTTTTATTTTTTAAGAGCCTGACTTCATGTCAGTCTCCAAACGGTAACCTAATCCGCGGATAGTAGTAATTTTGAAGCCAAATTCTTCAGGCGCGAATTTTTCCCGCAAACGCCCGATATGAACGTCCAAAGTCCGTTCATTACCTTCGAAATCATATCCCCAAATCTTTTCAATGAGATAATCACGGGGGAAAGTCTTGCCGGGATAACCGGCTAAAGTAAACAATAATTCAAACTCTTTCAGCGGCAAGGTAAATTCATCTTGATTACCTGTTACCGTGAATTTATTTTTGTCTATTATCAGTTTGCCAATCTGCGCCACTTGCGAAGAAGAGATTTTATACCTCCGCAATAAAGCTTTCACTCTAGCTGTT
>JAISDD010000044.1 GCA_031265005.1 Syntrophomonadaceae bacterium
ATTTGTTTAATCGACCCTCTGTAAGCCGTCAGTATTTTCAGCAAATCGTCCTGGTCATAATCAAAACGTCCGGTCGAGGTGATGGAGCCATAAGCGTCCAAGGTATCCGACGTCGCCCCTAAGGTCATGGTCGCTATGTACTCTTTGGTATGATCGGTAATCCAGGATATCAGACGGGTCCCAACTCCCAGAGCAATTGGCAATACTCCCGTGGCAAGAGGGTCTAATGTTCCCAAATGCCCAATTTTACATTTGGGCGGCAGCAGCTTTTTGATTTTTTTTATGACCTCAAATGAACTAATATCTCCAGGTTTATCAACATTCAGGAACCCTTGCAACTGGATAACACTTCCTCTGCCTTTAGCAAAACTTTTTGCATAACTTCATTTATATTTCCGTTAATTTTAGCCCCGGCTGCTTGACGATGACCGCCGCCGCCGAAATTTTGAGCCAACAAAGCAACATCAATCATATTTTTTGCTCTAAACCCGACCTTAACTAAACCAGGCGCGATCTCTCTGAATAAAATCCCTATCTCCACCCCTTCAATCCGGCGTGTATAATCTATAATTCCTTCCGGATGAAAGTCCAAAGCTCCCAGCTCTTTCATGTCTTCATAGAACAAATGCATACATGCTATCTTTTTGTTACAGTGGAAGCTGATACTGTTCAAAGCGTACCTCAGCAGCAATACTTCCAATTCAGGTTTCGACTCAAATAAATGAACCCTTATTTTACTTATGTCCAACCCGCTTTCCAGCAGAACAGCAGCCTTTTTCATAGTCGCCGCCGTAGTGTTATTATTCATAAAACTTCCCGAATCCGTAACTAAGGCGGAAAATAAAGCTTGCGCAACGTTTGTATTAATATCGGCTTCCATGCATGACAAAAGATCAACAATTATTTCCCCGGTAGCAGCCGCTTCGATGTCCACATAATTCAGATCTCCGAAATAACTATTAGTCATATGGTGGTCAATATTAATACACTCAGAACACCCGGAAATGATTTTTCGGGTTTTATTTCCCATTCTTTCCAGATCCGAACAATCCAAACAAACAATTGCATCAGGAATATTTTCGAGTTCATCGGGCTTCTTAATCAACCGCGCCCCTTCGATAAAGCCATATATTTCCGGTATAGGATCTTCCAGTAACATAGCCGCTTCTTTGCCGACTGCTTTCAAAGCGTGATAAAGCCCCAAAACAGAGCCGACACAATCTCCGTCAGGAATACTATGCCCCGTAATCAGCCATTCTTTTTTACTCAATAATTTTGAGCTTATCTCTTGCAGGGTATTATTCTTCATATTTTCCCTCGTATGTTTCCTTTTCTTTTAATTCCTTCAAAATTTCAGAAATATGCATACCATGTTCTATGGATCTATCCAAGCAAAAATCAAGCTCCGGAAAACGTCTAACCTGAAACATCCGGCTTAGATTATTGCGGATATAGCCTTTTGCTTTTTGCAGCGCTTCCATAGTTTGTTTTTGTTTTTCTTCGTCTCCCAAAACGCTGAAATTTATTTTCGCGTGACTCAAATCATTGGAAACATCAACTCTGGTAACGGACAGATTAGTAAAATCAATGCGCGGATCTTTTATTTCTTCTTGTATTATAAACGCGATGGCCTTTTTCATTTCATTAGCCATGCGGTCTTGCCTTCTTTTACCCATATAATCCACCTCCCAGGATTATATCTACAGCTGGCGGGGGACTTCTTCCATCACATACGACTCGATGGTATCACTTTCCTTGATATCATTAAAATCTTTTATCCCTAAACCACATTCATAATTTTCCACAACTTCTCTGACATCATCTTTGAATCTTCTCAAGGAAGCCAGCAATCCTTCGTATACTATTACTCCATCCCGCAAAACCCGTACATTAGAATTTCTTTGTATTTTTCCGTCCAGCACATAGCATCCGGCTATGCTGCCAAGATTAGGCACTTTAAATACCTGGCGCACTTCAGCGCGTCCCAGATATTTTTCTTTGTACTCCGGATCCAGCAGTCCGACCATCGCGTTTTTCACATCGGCAATCGCCTCATATATGACGCGGTAAAGGCGTACGTCTATATTCTCATCTTCCGAATTTTTACGGGCCTTGCTGTCCGGCCGGACATTAAAACCTATTATTATAGCGTTAGAAGCGGAAGCCAGCATCACGTCTGATTCTGAAATAGCGCCGACGGCCGAATGTATGACATTGACCTTTACTTCGTCGGTGCTTAAACGCAGCAAAGACTGACTGAGCGCTTCTATCGACCCTTGGACGTCGCCTTTAATAATTAAGTTCAGCTCTTTCATTTCCGCTTCCTGCATATGTTTATAAAAATCATCCAAGGAAACGCGGCTGCTCTGTTTTTGTTCCTCAAGGCGTTTTTCGCTGACGCGGATACTGGTTATCGCTTTAGCTGTTTTCTCATCGCAGGCCTGCACTCGTCCGCCCGCTTCAGGAACTGCGGACCAGCCGGTTATTTCTACCGGCATAGAAGGAACGGCTTTATCGACTCTGTTGCCCCGATGGTCGGTCATTGCTCTCACCCGGCACCAATTAGTTCCCGCCAAGAGGTAATCCCCTAAATTCAGCGTCCCTTTT
>JAISDD010000030.1 GCA_031265005.1 Syntrophomonadaceae bacterium
TAAAACCGGCTGTGGTATAGTGGAAGGCGTCACAGCATCACTATTTAAAACATTGGCAAAATAGCTTAAAGCATAAGCCGCTTTCGCAGCTTCCAAAGGGTCTTCAAACACTGGCATACTTTTTTCAGCAAACAGCAATCTGGTTTCATTAGTGAACAGATTAGCCCAGAGCATAGGTATGTGGCTGTATTTTTCCTTCACTGGGTTAAGCAGTTCCAAGCGCATGGAAATGATATCTTTTTGCAAGCCGCTGTAGCCTAAAAATATTATAAGCTGATCATACAGCCCTTCTTCACAAGTTATTTCTAAATATTCTTTTAAAAGATTAGGCTGAGTGCCAACCGTAGCTGTTACATCTATGGGGTTGACCACGCCGGCGTAAGGGATAAGTTCCAGTAACCGTTTCTGAGTATCTTCAGAAAGAGGCGGAAGCTGCATACCCATTTCTGACAAATCATCAGCCAGCATGATGCCTACTCCGCCAGAATTTGTGAAAGCACAAACCCGGTTGCCTTTTGGTATCTTCACTTGGCTTAAAGTATAAGGTATATCAACTAGTTCGCGCAGAGTATTTACCCGGTAAACTCCGTATTGTTTCAACATAGCGTCACATACAGCGTCAGAGCCAACTAAAGAAGCCGTATGTGAAGCAGCTGCTTTCGCGCCTACAGCTGAGCGCCCAGTTTTTAACATTACGACCGGCTTTTTATTGTCTCTAGCTTTTTGCAGCGCTGCCTGCATTTTTACGCCGTCTTTTATTCCTTCGGCATGTACCGCTATAACACCTGTGTTCTCCTCATCCGCCAAGAAAGATATTACATCGGCTACTTGTACATCTACTTCATTACCGGTGCTTATCCAATAACTGAATCCCATTCCTATTTCTCTGCCCCGAGAAAAAATATAGGCGCCCAAAGCGCCGCTTTGCGAAACGAAACCTATATTACTAAATGTGGGCAGGCCTTTTTGAAACATTAAAGAAAAAGTACCCATAGCAGCTTCTTTAACGTTAGCATAGCCTAAACAGTTAGGCCCTAACAGCCGAATACCCTTAGTGCTGGCTATTTCTTCTATCTTTTGCTGCGCTTCTACTCCTTCATGACCGGTTTCAGCAAAGCCGGCACTGAAGATTATAGCTGATTTCACGCCGTTTTCAGCGCATTGTTCTATAGTTTCCAGTACGACGGAAGCCGGTATAGCTAAAATCGCCAGATCTATCGGCTCTGGTACTTCAGATACGGTGTGGTAAGCTTTTACCCCTTGAATTTCATCCCGTCCAGGGTTGATCGGGTATATCGTGCCGGTATAGCCGTATTTCTTTAGATAGTCAATTGGCCGCCCGCCTATCTTTTTTACATCTGCAGAAGCTCCAATTATAGCTATATTTTTAGGTTTAAATAAAGCTTCTAAATTGCTGCTTTGTGAGCACATATTTCATATCCCCTTTTATAAATAGTAAATTATGATGGTAACGTTATGCGGCATTATAAGCCACATGGATATCTATAATTTAGTTTAAAATTCCGTTCTGCCTTTCAATAATTCTTGAGCTATGGTGCGTCTTTGAATCTCGGCCGTGCCATCAGGTATCCTTAAAGTCCGGGCCCGGCGGAAAGCCATGTTAAGCTGCAGATCGTTAGTTATGCCCATTGCGCCATGTACTTGAATGGCATGATCCGTTACCCGCCCCAGCATCTCAGTGCAAAAAGCTTTGGTGCAAGATATATCCCTGATAGGAGGCTTATCGAAATTTTCTATTTCCCAGGCGGTTTTATACAGCATGGCCTTAGCGGCGTATATATCCATAGCAGATTCCGCTAATTTGATCTGAACGGCTTGATGCTGCCCGATGGTTTTTCCGAAAGTTTTGCGAATATTTGCGTACTCGACTGCTTGTTCCAGCGCCCAGCGAGCAGTTCCGACCGCCTTGGCGCTCATGCCTACCCGGCCTTTGGTAACGCCGCCCATAGCAATTTTCAACCCGTCATTAAGCGTTCCCATGACATTTTCTTCCGGCACTTCTACATTGTCGAACAAGATGATGCCAATGTTTCCTCCCAAACTTCCCATAAAAGGAATGACTGATTGCCGGTCTAAGCCCTCACTGTTACAATCCACTAAAAAACAGCTGACGCCTTTTCCTTTAGAACTGGCTTTTAGTTCAGGGTCAGTAATAGCAAAAACCATAGCGTAGTCAGCATAAGCGCTATTAGTTATCCATTGTTTACTGCCATTGATAACCCATTTATCACCTTTTTTAACTGCCTTGGTGCGCATGGCCATAACGTCGGAACCGGCGTCAGGCTCGCTCAAGGCGAAACACAGAGTTACTTTGCCGGCTGCGATATCAGGCAGCAGCTTGTCTCTTAATTCTGGCTTTATATTGTTTAATACTGGAGACAACCCGTTGGAAAAAGTCGAAGGGATTACTACATCGTCTAGCAAAGGGCGCTCCAGGGCCAGTCCGTATTTATGATACAGGGATTCCAAAACCGCCACCATAGTAATGGCTCCAAATCCGCCGCCGCCTAATTCTTCCGCGCCAAACATAGTATAATATCCAGCTTCGGCTGATTTCAAACGGATTTCTTTACGCAATTCCAATACTTCTGAGACAAAATGCCCGTTTCTGTCAAACATATCGCGTTCTGACTCTAATAAAGCGTGGTTATCTTTTTCTAAAGGTACTACTACTTGATCAACAAATTTATACAATCCATTAACTATATCCTTAATATCATCAGACATTGTAAAATCCAGCATTAAACTTCCCCCTTTTAATTTTACGAATAATTATTATTTCCTTGATAACATGACGCATAAAGATATGAATAAACTAAAATATTTTATAAAGCAAACACAAAGCCGCATAGAAAATTTCAGTCTGCTGACAAAAAAAGGGTAATACTAATAGGGCTTACCCTCCTACGGTAACTTCAAATCCCCTATTGTCTAACATTTGCTTGAATTTCTCTGTTTTTTCCGCTGTTACAGAGCCGCAATGGAATATTTCTTCCGCTTTCCCCAATAGTTGATATTTATGATTTCCGTAAGTATGGTAAGGGATAATATCACATTTTTTGACTCCCGCGCCGACAGCTAAGTTGCCTAGCTGTTCAAAAAAATCTTCGGTATCGTTAATGCCCGGAATAAGTGGTATGCGAATACGCACCTCCACTTCGGCCGCAACCCGTTTCAGGTTTTTAATTATTATCCGATTAGAAATGCCAATAATCTTTTTGTGCAGCTCATCGTCCATAATTTTTATATCATATAAAGCTATATTTAAGTGGGGCAAAACTTTGTCCCAAGCTGATTTGACCGCATAGCCGCTGGTATCGATGCAGGTGTTTAAACCCTGGCCGCGCGCCGCCTTTAATAAAGCGGCGGTAAAATCCGCCTGGGCTAAAGGCTCACCGCCGGAAACGGTAATACCTCCGCCGCTGTTGGCATAAAACGGAGCGTCTTTCATTACTTCAACCATTACTTCATCTACGGACACTTTTCTGCCAGTGGTCATTAAAGCTGCTGACGGACATATTTCAGTGCATTTAAGGCAATTAACGCAGAATTTTTTATTAATCCGGTCTTCACCTTTTAATAGCACCGCGTCGGGTATAGGGCAGATAAGCCTGCACTTAGCGCAGCCAATACATTTAGCCGCTCTAAACATTATGTCTGGATATATGCTTTTGGTTTCCGGATTATGGCACCAGGGGCATTTCAATGGACAGCCTTTTAAAAATACAGTAGTCCTTATTCCTATTCCATCGTTGAGTGAAAATCTTTGAATATCCGTTATTGTGCCGTACATCTTATGCCCCCATGTCTTTCTTAATATTGTATTTTCAGTATTGAGAGACTTACATTTGAATAATTACCCTTGAACGGTGCGGGAAATTATTTCGTTTTGCACCGTCTTCTCCAAGTCCACGAAATAAGCGGACAACCCAGCCTGACGCACGACCAAGGAGGAATAATTATCTGGGTTGGCCTGTGCGTCTAACAGCATCTCTTTATC
>JAISDD010000040.1 GCA_031265005.1 Syntrophomonadaceae bacterium
GGATCAGAGACGATTTCATCGTAATGTTCGGGGGAGCGCCGGTATCACAGGATTGGTGCGCTCAAATAGGGGCGGACGGATATGCTGATACCGCCACAGACGCTGTTATTCTTGCCAAAGAACTACTGGCTCAAAAAAAAGGAGGGTTATCATGAAGACAATTGTAAAAGGGTTAACTGTTTTCGATATTTACGACCGTGCTAAGAGCGGCCCGAAAGTTGCAGAAAAAGAGTGGGATTTTAAAATAATTCCCCAAACAGCAGCCGCTATCGCGAAAAAATATGACGTCAAAATGGACAAGAAGACCATCATTCCGGAAAGCGCCGAATTGATAAACAAATTGTTTAACGCCGGATTGGATATGTTAGTGGAATGCGGTATTTATTGCATCGATACCGGCAGGGTGATCAAATACTCTCGGGACGAGGTACTGTACGCTATAGAAGCCGCCCCTGACCATTTCGTGTTCGGCGAAGGACAGGAAGCCATTTACGTTACGCCCAGACATTCAAGCTCATCAAAGCCTCCGCTGATTCAAGGCGGACCCACCGGTTCCCCTTGCTCAGAGGAAATGTTCCTGCCCATACATCAAGCATACGCGCAGGAACCGATTATTGATACCATCGTCGACGGCGTCATGCAAACTATCATGGGTAAGGATCCGGTTCCCGGTTCTCCTTGGGAACTGATGGCCGTCCGGGCGGAGGCTTTGCAAGTGCGGCAAGCGCAAATGCTGGCCGGACGCACCGGCATGGGATTGTAGGGGAATGAAACTTCATTGAGTCCCGCCGGTGTCGTCGAAGCTGACTTCGAAGGCGGGATGCGTCCGTCTGACGCCCATGAAGTTTCCCAGTTAAATGAGCTGAAAATTGACGTAGGCGCGTTAGTTGTCGGAGCTCATTACGCGATGACTGGAGTAAACGTTATGGTTGAGCAGATGCCGATTTACGGAGGATATGCCGGTGGTTTGGAAGCCACTGCTATCGTAGACGTTGCGACTACTATAAACTCTTTTGTCATGATGCAGGCTACCTGGCATTTAGACGGCCCTGTACATGTCAGATGGGGTATAACGACGGCCCGGGAAGCGCTGGCCGTCGCCGCCCACGCCGCTAAGGCCATTGAGGAAAACACTCATATGATATTAGGCAATCAGTATTATACATTGGCAGGCCCATGTACTTTGATGTGTTTACTGGAAACAGCGGCGCAAGCGATTACCGATACGGCAAGCGGCCGCGAAATACTTTCAGGCGTCGCCTCTTGTAAAGGCGTCTCCACCGACTTATTCACGGCGATGGAAGCCAGGATGATGGGCGAAGCGGCTTATGCGGCAGCGGGCATGGACACTCATGAGGTCAATATTCTCTTGGATAAATTGGTTTCATTATATGAAAAAGATTATAAGACCGCTCCCGCAGGGAAAAAATTTCAAGAGTGTTACGACGTTAAAAAACTTGTCCCCACAGAAGAATATGTGGCGGTCTATGATGAAGCCGTAAAAATATTGACTGATTTGGGACTGACTTATTGGAACAAATAACATTTTTCCGCTCTTTAAAGAGTAAAGAGACGTTCAGTTTTATCTATGTGGAGGGTAAATCGTAGTGATTATGCGGATTCTAAATCCGTACAGCCGGGTGCGACACCGGGACTCTTCGCCATAAAATAATTAAGACGCGGAAAAGGCGGCCCGAGTTGCGCTGAATTCGGCTGCTAAAAGAGAGAGTAGAAAAATAGCGTATGATTAGATTTACCTATCATATATAAATTTACGCTAAGGTGAGCGAAATGAATTTAGATGAAATATTAAAAAAAATATGGGCCAGAGTAGAATTATCCCGTCCGGAAATAGAATTTCTGCTCAACCAGCGAGCCCCGCAAAATACGGATAAAATATTTGCCGGCGCCCGCGCGATGAGAAAAATATTTTTCGGCAGCAAGGTGTTCTTGTATGGTTTCGTATATTTTTCCACCTATTGCAGGAATGATTGTTTATTTTGTTATTATAGAAAATCTAACTGGCAGCCTCCTCGGTACAGAAAATCCTTGGAACAAATAGTGGAAACGGCGATATGTCTGAAAAATAGCGGCGTACATCTGATAGATTTGACAATGGGCGAAGATGCTTTTTATATCAATCACCCTGAAAAACTGATAAACATAGTAAAAAACGTTAAAGACGCTACCGGTCTTACCATTATGGTTTCACCTGGTTTAGTCGAAGCCGGGCTTATTGACCGGTTAGCGGCGGCGGGGGCTGAATGGCTGGCTCTGTATCAAGAAACCCATAACGAACTATTATTTAATGAAATAAGGATTAATCAAGACTACCAAAAAAGATACCAACTGAAAAAATACGCTCAAAGTCAGGGTATGCTTGTGGAAGAAGGTATCCTAAACGGCATAGGAAATGACATCATGGATATCGTTGATTCTTTGGCCGTTATGAAAAATCTAGGCGCCGCTCAAGTGAGAATTATGACGTTTATTCCCCAGTCAGGCACTCCTATGGAATATAAGGCCAACTACGGCCGCGATAATAGTACGCCTGAATTTTTGACCATTGCCGTTATGCGCTTGTTGTTTCCGCATCTTTTGATTCCGGCTTCCTTGGACATCGACGGCTTAAAAGGTTTAGAAAAACGCTTAAACTCAGGCGCTAATGTGATCACTTCTATCATTCCCCCCGGAAGGGGATATAACGGCGTCGCCAGCGCTTACAGCGATATTGACGAAGGCCTTAGAACCGTCGAAGGAATACAGCGTACGCTGAACAAATGCGGCCTGGAAAAAGCCAGCGCCGAAGAATACAAAGAATGGGTAAAATCAAAAAAACCTCGTAAGCGAAAGGAGGCGCGGATATGACAAAAATTTTAATCGCAGGTGGAAAGTTACAAGGAACCGAAATAGCTTATCTGGCTAAAAAAGCCGGTTATTATTCTATCATGGTCGACAAACGCCCTGTTGTCCCGGCTGGCGCTTTGGTAAACGAGCATATCCAAAACGATATATTCGCGGAAACGGAAATGCTTCCTGTTTTTCAAAGAGCAGACATTATCATTCCCGCTATTGAAGATAAGTCCGTGCTGTCCAAAATCGTCGACTATGCGGAAATTACCCAAACTCCGCTGGTTTTTGACCAAGAAGCTTACCTGCTGTCGTCTTCTAAAAAAGCGTCCAATGACTGGTTTGAACGCTTGGGACTGTCTGTGCCTGGTAAATATCCTCATTGCGGCTACCCTGTTATTATTAAGCCGGACGGTTTAAGCGGAAGCCGCAATGTTTATAAAGCCGCGTCTCCGACCGAAGCAAATTCTATCATAGAGTCTATGAAAGGTGATTTTGTAGCGCAAGAATTTCTACCGGGCCGTTCTTTTTCTATGGAGGTAATAGGCGACGGCAGACAATTTTCTCTTTTGCCTGTCACTGAAGTGATCACGGATAAGGTCTGCGACTGTAAGCGCGTTATCGCCCCCGCCGATATTTCTTCGGCTTTGGAACAGCAATTTTTCAATTTGGCGTCCAAAATAGCCGGCAATTTAAAAATCAATGGCATATTTGATATTGAAGTCATCTGCCAAGGCGAAACGCTGAAATTATTGGAAATAGACGCCCGTTTTCCCAGCCAGACCCCTATCAGTATATTCCATGCTTATGGCCTAAATATGGTTGAAATATTAACTGAAACGGCTTTATCTTCTATGCCGCCCATAAACAAGAGCCGCAAAGCAATTTGTTATTATCAGAATATATCCGTTGACCGCGCCGGTATTCGGGTTTCAGGAGAAAATATAATGTCAAGGTGCGCTGACCTTGCGGTAATTGAAGGATTTTTTGGTTCTGACGAAGGAATCACCGACTACCGTGAAGGCTCAAAAAGCTGGAAAGCTATTATTATCGTAACGGCTGATACTTATGAATACGCATATCAAAAGTTTTTGTCATGCGTAAATAATATTAGGAACGAATACCAAATTTCGTCATTTGAAGAAGGTTAATTACCATGTCAAGACTGCATGAAAATGATATTGCTGGGATTGCGGGCAAGCTGCCTCAATATGATATGGCCTTAAAAAAGTCTTTAGGTTATACCTTGGAGGAAATCGCCCAAAAAGCGGTAAACTGCTTTGAGCCTAATCCGGAACTCAGAACAGCTGTGGTGCCAGTAACCAGCGGAATGGGTATTATCGGAGGATTTTCGCAAACTGTGAGCCTTATATTGGAGCATTGCCGCGCGAAAGCTTTTGTTACCGACGCCCCGGATGTGGCGGGACTGCAGGAAGCTTACAAAAAAGGCGCGGAAATTATTTTTTTGGCGGACGACTTTATCTGTGCGGCTTTTTCCGCTGAAAAGCGAATATTTTCGGATAACGGCTACGCAACTGGAGTCGGGTTTGCCGCCGCTCTGGAAATCATGATGGACAAAACTTCTAATGAGACCGTTTTGATTTTGGGAGCTGGCCCGGTTGGCTTGGCCGCCGCCGCTTACTTGTCCAAAGCCGGCTTTGATATTACCATACATGATATTGACGAAAAGAAATTACGCCGTGCCGCCGACAAAATCGCCGGAATTAAAGCAATTGAAAATATAGGCCCGTTGAAGAACTACCTTTATATCATAGACGCTACGACCAGCGCTGAATTTATAAAACGCGAGGACGTAACCGAAGCTACGAAAATCGCGGCGCCGGGTATGCCGTTAGGAGTTACGGAAGAAGCGCTTAAAATCGCTTGTGTTTTCCATAATCCTTTAGAATTAGGTATAATGACCATGTATTTTGACTGTGTCCGCCAGCTTAAAGCTCTTGATAAATATTGAATATGGCAGAGGGGGCGCCGGATATGAACAGTAAAAGTCCTGTCCAAGAAAAAACTAAACGTTATGTGCATAAAAATCAAAGTCTTTATACTTTGATCAGCAAAATCAAACTATGGCCTTCACGTACAGGTATCTTGCACGGCGTAAAAAGTGTGGAAAAAACTGGTAATAGCATCCGTATCATAACTCATTGCGGAGAAGCGTTTACCGTTTGGGATTCTAAAAATAGCCGCAGTTCCAGATGGCTGAGAAATCGTTGGTCCAAGTATCCCTGCCCTCAATGTAAAATACCTGATTGGAAATTAGAAAAATATTCGTCAACCGTGTTCATTAATGCTAAACTCAAAAGAAAAAGTGCGGGAACCAGAATAAGCGGCACTGAAAACAACGCTGTCCAACGTTAAAAATAGGCAGGTGGGAAAACAACAATGACAATCACATTTTCTGAAACTCAGAAGAATCGCCTTACTGATCTAGGCTGGAAAGACAGACTTGTAACTGAAGAATTTGAAACTGCTGAACAGCGAGAAAAAGCCTACAAAAAAATAGAAAAGGCGGCTATAGCTAAAAACCGCGAACGGTTGCTCCGGCTTATTGGTGAAACTCATCAGCCTCAGCTTTGTAATCTAGAGCAAAATCTGTCGGCTTGCCTTCGCGAACAGGGATTTACCCAAGTAACCACTCCTTCTATTATTTCAAAAGTTTTTTTGGAAAGAATGTCTCTGGACGAAGCCCATCCTCTAAACCGGCAAGTCTTTTGGCTGGATCAGAAAACCTGTCTGCGTCCTATGCTGGCTCCTAATCTTTACGCCGTGTCACGGCAAATAATGAATTTTGCCCAAACGCCTTTAAAAATATTTGAAATAGGTTCTTGTTTTAGGAAAGAATCCGAAGGCAAACTGCATTTGAAAGAATTTACCATGTTAAATTTAGTGGAGTGGGGTACTCCCATGGAAGAAAGGCTGGAGCGTCTGAAAGAATTGGCAGATATAGTATTGCGCGCCGTCCCCATCAGAGACTATTATTTAGAAGAAGAGTTTTCTCAAATATACGGAGACGCTCTTGACATTGTGAGCCGTGAAGGAATAGAATTAGCCTCAACCTCAATGGGGCCTCATCCTTTAGACTCAGCTTGGAAAATATCCTGTTCCTGGGTAGGGATAGGTTTTGGCTTGGAGCGCCTGCTGGTTTGCCGCGAAGAAGACGAAGGCATCCATCGTTATTCAAAAAGTATTTCCTTTTTGGACGGGGCCAGATTAAATATAAAGTAAATTCCTTGCTATATCTGCTATATATTCAGCTATTAATATTCTCATATTCACAGTTAACGAAGGGATATGAAAAGTAATGAACAAACCAATAATTGGAGTTACGCCCATATGGGATGAAGAGCGAAACAGCGTTTGGATGGAACCTGGTTATATGAATGGTATCTTACAAGCCGGCGGGATCCCGGTCGTCCTCCCTTTAAACGCCGGCAAAATCATTTACGCGCAAATAGCCTATAAATTCGACGGCTTCTTATTTACTGGAGGATATGATATCGCTCCGATCTGTTATAATGAAAAAAAATCTCCGCACTGCGGCTTCACTTATATAGAAAGAGATAAAGCCGAAACCATTCTTTTCCAAGAGGCCCTTTTAAGGTTAGACAAGCCGGTTTTTGGAATCTGCCGGGGCATTCAGCTGTTTAACGTTATAATGGGCGGCGTCTTGTACCAGGATATACCTGCCGAGTTCAACTCCGCAATAAAATTGGAACATAGCCAAAATCCTCCGTACGACGCGCCTGCGCATAAAGTCAAGCTTAAAGAAAACGGGCTGCTCTACCGGATGCTGGGAACTTATGAAATAGCGGTCAATAGTTGCCACCATCAAGGCATAAAAATACTTTCCGATCAGCTAGAACCTTTAGCCTTGGCTGAAGACGGATTAGTGGAAGCGCTATGTATCCCGGATAAAACCTTTGCGGTAGCTGTACAATGGCATCCCGAGTTGAATCTGCAAAACGAGAACAGCCGGAAATTATTTAAGGCTTTTGTGGAAAGTTGTAAATATTAGAAATCTCTCCTCTACAAAAAATGGTATTTTTTTGCGTCATGCCTGAACAGCGCTTTTGTATTCCTTAGGCACAAAAATTACCTCCGCCCACTATGTTCATCTCGTGTTCGCGGTCTACGCGGCGGCAATGCCACGGTTCACGGAGTATGGCGCTATCTGTCAATAGAAAAATCAAAATAACAGTCGGGATACGGCTCGTTTCTTAACACATAGTGCCACCATTCACAGCTGTATGCTTCAAACCCGCCGCTTTCCATAATGGAACGCAAAACCCGGCGATTTCGTGCTTCTACCTTTGAAATCTGTTTTGCATCATGGTGCGAACACTCGTCCATAAAGTCAAAGCCCCCTCCCATAGAAACAAGCACACCCGTATCTAAGCGGTAAAGCGTAAGGTCAACAGCGCTTCCTCGGCTATGGCTTGATTTTGACGCCACATAGCCCTGTGAAATCATCTCCGTTCGGTCAATATTGGGATAGTATCTTTCTTTTGTCCGGCCATCCTCCCGCTGCTGCGCCCACCGCAAAAAGCAGTCCACCGCGCGTTTGGGCCGATAAGCGTCCCAAAGCAACAGACCGTATCCAAGCGCCGCCGCTTTCCGCTGTACCTCCTTCAGGGCAAGGGCTAAGTCATATGTTCCCGCTATGCGGTTGACTTCATATCCGTCTACAGGCTTCCCTGTGAAGTTGTCCCATGTGGCGTATTTGGCATCCCAACGGATTCCACGCAGCATTTCATCTATAAAGACAAACCCCTTTTTCATGCTTGTCACCCCTTTAACGCCAATACGATCAGGCGGTCAATCAGTTCGGGGAGCGTTATGCCTGCGGCGGACATCATACGGGGATAGCGGCTGTATGACGTAAATCCGGGCAAGGTATTGACCTCGTTAAGCACAATCAGCCCATCTTCTTGCAAAAACATATCCACGCGGGCAAGCCCTTGGCAGCCGAGCGTTTTATAAATTGTCTTCGCCGTTTTCCGTATCCGTTCGCGTTCCTCCGCGGGCAGGCCGGCGGGAACGGTAATCGTCGCGTTTTCGGAACCTTTTTCGGGGGCGGATTCTTGATGAATGCGGAAGAAACCATGCGTGAGCTTGATTTGATCAACTTCACCGGCAATCAATCCAGAACCGTTTCCAAGCACGGCACATCCTACTTCACAGCCAGAGATAGCCTGTTCTATCAAGACCTTGCGGTCATATCGTCTTGCCGCTTTGATCGCGTCATCCAGTTCATCGCCTCCACTTACTTTCTTCACGCCAAACGATGAGCCTGACCGCGCCGGTTTGACAAAAACAGGATAGGTGAGCGCGTCCTTTCCCGGTCCGTCGCCGTCGTCCAAAACCCAATAATCAGGGGTGGCTACCCCAGCGCTTCTCGCAACGGTGTAGGTCAGCGACTTGTCCATGCAGATCGCGGAGCTTTGAATATCGCAGCCCACATAGGGAATTCCCGACAATTCAAACAGGCCCTGTACCGAACCGTCCTCCCCCGACTTACCGTGCAAGACGGGGAAAAGCACGTCCACGCGCAGGATTTGGTATTCGCCATTTTGAATCACAAGCAATCCGTGCGTTTTCTTGTCCGGCGAGAGTACGGCCGGCCGGCAATCGCCGTATTCCCAATCCGTGTGCGGATTTTCGCACATTTTCCAATCGCCCGCTTTCGTAATGCCGATATATTTCGGCTCGTATTTTTCGGTGTCAATGTTAGCGGCAATCTCACTTGCGGATTTTACCGAAACGTCATGCTCCTCCGAGCAACCGCCAAACAAAATCGCAACTTTTAATTTATCCATAAATAAGACTCCTTTCAAAATCAAGGCAATTGGTGATCGTTTTTTCAACGGTGTCACGCAGTACCCGCTCGGTATGATAAGCCGTGTGGGGCGTGATGATTACGTTCGGCATACTTTGCAGCTGAAGCAAAAACTGATTGTCAATCGGTTTTTGTGAGCAGTCAAAGTAGAAAATTCCTCTCTCTCCCTCCAGCACGTCTAACGCCGCGCCGCCTAATTTACCGTTTCTCAGCGCCTTAATCAGCGCGCCAGTATCTACGAGAGTACCGCGCCCTGTATTGACGATGAACGCGCCTTGTTTCATTTTCCTCAACTGTCCGCGTCCGATGATATGCCGCGTATCCGCATTGAACGGCAAGTGCAGCGTGACTATATCGCTTTTCCGCAGCAATTCGTCAATAGGCACATACTCAGCCGCTGCTTCCCAATTTCTGTCATAAGCTAACACATGACATCCAAATCCCCGCAGCCTCTCTATAACCGCTCTGCCTATACGCCCTGCGCCTATTACGCCAACAGTCATGTCCCGCAGTTCTTTTGCGCGAATGCTGTTCAGGCGAAAATCATTTCTCTCCGCAGAACTCACAACCGTCTTAGCATTACGCACCGCCAAAAGCATGAGCATAATGGTATAATCGGCCACGCTGCCCGGCGAATACTCTACGTTTCCGACAGCTATCCCCATTCGCTCGGCGGCTCCAATATCTATGTGGTCGTACCCCACGCTCCGGGTAGAAATGTATTTCACTCCCGCGTTCTTCAAAGAAAAAATAACGGATCTGGGTACTTCGTATTTATGCCCCACGCTGATACATTGATTGCCGGGAACCAACGCGGCGTTGGACTCCGTCAAAGCGCCGCCAATAATCGCGGGCGTAACCCCAAAACGCGGAGAAAGGGAACGGAACATATTCGCCTCATCCTGCTCACAGCCATAAACGGTAATGCCGATATTTTTCATGAACTTTTAACCTTCCTTCATAGATTTGCCTGTATCTTATCCCAGCCAACTTATCAAAATCAGAGCATAAATCTTATCTTTTTCTTAATACATGTTTGCCGGCGTCAGATACTTTAGCATCCCATGACGAAATGGCTGAGATAAAACAAATAGGCGAAACCCAATACTACGCAAACAGTTACTGTCAAAGCAAGCATATTTACAACCTTAACCGTCTTGCTCTTAAAAGCCCATGACAACAAAACATAAATACCAATACCGATTATCCCTCCAAGCGCATTATCGAGTATGTCGGTAATATCGCTTCTTCCGAGTGCGAAAATGAACTGTAAAACTTCAAACGATAAGCTTACCCCGATAATCGAAAAAAATTTCTTCTTAAACGGCCATTCATTTTTCAATGCGCAGATATAAATACCCAACGGTATAAATAGAAGCGTATTATCAACAATTTCGTGCAATAGTATAACTCTGTTTTCGTCGAAAGATCCCTGAAGAGGGATCAAGTTAATCATTCGTACTCCATCCGATATTTCGGAATAAAACGGCAGCTTGAACATAACGATTCCTATCAATAGCAGCAAATATACTACCATCAGTACGATTGTAAGAGTACTTTGCTTTTCCTTTTTCATAGTCTTTTTCTCCTTATTGCCGCTCCACATATTCTTCCAGAGTAATACCCTCGTCCATAATCTCTTGTGCATACGGCGTTCCTATTAGGCTTGGCCTTTCCTCCTGCGTTAGGTTTTTGCTTTGTCCGCTAAGGAGCAATACTCCGGCAATAACAGCAAGGCCGGTTAAGAAAAGCGCAAGTAAGTTTTTCACAAAAAAACCCTCCCGTTTCGTTTACGGCTTTAAAATACCAAAGCCTTCTAAACAAAATAGGAGGGTAACTCTTATCTTTTTCTTAACTTTCGATTTTTCTATTGCGGCAGGTAAATGTCAAACGCCGTGCCATTCCCTGCTTGCCTCGCGGTAAGCGTTCCGCCGTGCAATTCAATGATTCTGCGGCTGATTGAAAGTCCCAGCCCTGTTCCGCCTGTTCCGGCAACACGGGATTTTTCAAGCCGATAGAGTTTATCAAAAATTCTCTCTAATTCCTCCTCCGGAACAGGGTTTGCGTAGGTGATGAAAGAAATACGGACCCTGTCTTGCAGGATTTCCGCTTCGATATCGATATAACGCCCTTCTTTCGCGTAACGGATAGCGTTGGTCAGCAAATTGTCAAATACCCGCGCCATCAATGCGCCGTCCGCGTGGATTTTTGATATAGAATCGGAAATGTTAAGCCGGATTTCCATATCGGCAGTAGAAGTAAGCGGATACAATTCATCTTGTTTTTGCAGAAGGAATTTTTTAAGATTTACTTCCTCTTTATTTACTTGAATTGTATCTATCGTAAGATGGGCAATATCAAAAAGGGATTCAATCAGCCTTTCAAGCTGTTGGGATTTCTCAAACGCCACTCCAGCATACTTGGCCGAAATTTCCGGGTCAAGCTGTTTCTCGCTGATGAACGACAAATAGCCGACAATCGAAGTTAACGGCGTTCTAAGGTCATGAGCGATATTTACGATAAAATAGTCCTTAGACTGCTCGATTTCTTTCCGTTGATTGAGGGTGTCGTTGATTTGAATCGCCAGCAGGTTGATGTTTTGTTCCAGTTCTCCCAGCGGCCCTCTGTTGTCGTTTGGCAGCAGAACATTATACTCGCCTTTTTGTATCTGCAAAACGGCGTTCAAAATCGCGTTCAGCCTCTTTGTTGTCCGCCTTGTAAACAAATAATTGAGGCATACCGCAAGTAAAATGATAGTTAAAAAAACAAAATACCATGAATAGGTACTAAGACCTATATTTAAGAAATTGTATAGTATCCGCATAATTCTCCGCAAGTCTTCTAAATCAAATACTTTGTATGTCACGTAAGCAATAGTGATCACTGACAGTACAGAAAGGAGTATACTGACAAAAGCTATTATTATAAATTTCGCGGAAAATTTCTCAAATTTATTTTTCAATTTTATACCCTACTCCCCATACGGTATGAATATATTGAGGCTTCCGGGCGTCGTCTCCCAATTTGTCGCGCAGCTTGCGGATATGTACCATAATAGTGTTGTCTTGTTCAAAAGCCTCCTCTTTCCAAACGCTTTCAAACAACTGCTCCGAGCTGAAAACCTGTCCCCGGTTCTGCGCCAAAAGCAGAAGGATATTAAACTCCTTGGGCGTTAGCTGAATTAGTTCATTGTTTTTTGTGACGGTAT
>JAISDD010000071.1 GCA_031265005.1 Syntrophomonadaceae bacterium
AATTCTTTTGACGCTTTTTCGTCAAATGGTTTTACATCAATTATTGTTAAAAATTGCATTAACGCTATTTTGTTTCTTTCTTTGTATTGACTATTTTCATTCCCATATTCAAGTTCCGCCAATGTTATTGTTGAAATTGCTAAACCGCCCTTCCTTTTATTTTGTAATTCTTTTAGTACGCGTTCCGTCTTGTTTTTGATAATGTATATACACATATTTGTATCGAGCATATACATTATAGTTCCTCCCTTTCTTGATCTTTTCCCTGCTCTCTCTCGTCTGAAAAATAATCGCCCGAAAAACTATTTAACCCGTGTAAAAACGTCTCCCAGTCTTTGTCCATTGGGAATATAATTACCGCGTCCCCTATTTTTTGAATATATACATCCTCCCCCTTAAACTGGCATTCTTTTGGAAGCCTCACCGCCTGGCTTCTCCCGTTAATAAACAACCGCGCTGTCTGCATATAGTTACCTCTAAATTCAATATATACCATGATATATATTGCGTCAAGTATTTTTTATACAATTTAGCCCAATTTCGCCTAACGTTCCTGCTGTTGCGAACCTACGGTTCGGCGGCATTGCGGACTAAAGTCCGATGACGGCCCGGACAAGGGCTTTGCGGCGGCATACAGGCCAAAGCGCCGCTTCCGTAGGAAGCGCGACCAAGGCTGGCAAAATATGCCTTTACATCGGCTGGGGCGCGGAATGATCTAGCCGTTGTGAGGGTCGAGACGCCTACCGGCCCCGTCAGACCCGCTTTGCGGCATTGCGCATACAGACCTGTCACGCGAAATTTTGCCCGTCCTTTACATTTTTCTTAATTCGTCTTCCTCATAGTGAGGGTCATGGTCGTATAGCCGACAGCCAGCATTCTTTTATCCTTGCTTAACCCCAACTCGAAAGGACTTGCCGCATCAGGGTATTCAAAGGACAACCGAAGATTACGGTCTGCTACGTATTCCTTCGGTATCACAAACGACCAATCGCCAGAAGTCAGCTTTTGCTCTTCAATAAATTGTCCGTTTGCAGTTATTCTCACTGTCTGATGATCGATCAAGCCATTTGGCTTATACAATCTGCCTTCAACGCTAACCGTAATATCGCTCTTCGGCAACGCGGATAACAGTATGCTCATGGCTCCAACTTTTCCGTCCGTCCACTGCCCCCATTGTTCTTTGCCGGAAAGATCGGTAGTAATAAAATCGTCAACATTGCCACCCAGACTAAAAGTTATCGTATCTCCAAACGCATATCCTAGTCGTTCCGAAAGGGTCATATTCTTGTAACAGACTGCCAGCATTCTTGAATCTGTACTTAACCCTAATTCAAGGGGACTTGCCGCATCAGGATATTCAAACAATAAATCAACTTTACGCTCTGTCACCAATTCCTGGGGTATTATAAAAGACCAAGTGCCAGAAATCAACTTTTGCTCTTCAATAAATTGTCCATTTGCGGTTATTCTCACTGTCTGATGATCGATCAAGCCATTTGGCTTATACAATCTGCCTTCAACACTAACCGTAATATCACTCTTCGGCAATGTGGATAACGGTATACGCATGATTCCAGCCTCTCCGCTCGACCAGCGACCATCTGGCTCTTTACTGGAAAATCCTATAATAAAATATTCATTAGCAATATTATCATCTAATTTAACAAAATCTAATGTATCCCCATATCTATAATATAGAATTTCAACATTTGATTCATCCAAGCTTTCTTCCATGAAGTTCAATATGATATTGTTTTCTCGATCAAAAACAACCTTCTTTATAGGAGGTAAATAACGCTGATCCTCATTAGCTCTCCCCCATATATAATGGTAGAAATATCGGCTATCATTAGTCAATGAAACATTGTTAAGGAAATTATTAGATGATATATTATCATTTAGACACGCTTCCAGCATCGGCATAATATTGTCATAACTTACCGGTATAGATGACACAGAAAAATCAAAGGCGCTATTCAAGTCTTTTATCATTAATAGTGGGTTTTGTCTATAATGCTCGTTCCCATGATCCGCCATTATAATCATTAGCGTCTTGTCATAGACGCCGTCTTTTTTTAATCGTGAAATATAATTCAGTACAATTTGTAAAGCGGCTTTTGCTTGCTCATATCTATCTCCGGTTTCATCGCCAGAAATTGTTTCTATATTTTCATTAGATGCGCGTCGATACACATAAGGCGGATGTACGCCTTCTAAATGATAGAAACGGAATATATTTTTATTGGACGTATACTCAAGATCATTGGCAAGGAGTTCTTGATTAAAATATACATCATCAATCCGGTAAAGCTCCGCTTTCACTGTTGATGCATTCTTATAATTATCAAATTCTTCTGAATACATCCAAATCATCCGTTTCACTACATGGGGAAAATATTTACTCGCGGTGAGCCGGTATAATTTAGTTGAAAATCCAACAGGGTTTTTAATGCTTATATGAGCAAGGTTAACAATATTCTCTATGATATCAGGAATTTGTATATTAAAAAAAGTCGAAAAGGTATATATACCAGCAACATAGTTATTCTTTTTCAATATCTTATAGAAGTTTGTTTTCTGAAACGCCTCGTCTAAATATTCATCATACGGCATTTCATTTAAATCTTTTATACCAGTAAGCAAATGCGGAAGTGCTCCTTTAGTAGTCGGATATATTCCTACCGTATTATCATAATACGTAAACCCTTCGAACTGATGGACAAATTCAGAATCGCTCTGCAATAATTCGTTCATATACTGAGCGTCAAAAGCGTCCAGAATGAAAACAACGATATTCTTGTTCTTTGAAAGGGTGTAAATTCCTTCACGTGTGACAGCGAAATTCTTTTTTTCAACATTAGTGGTTATGCCCAGAAAAACAAGCGTAACTACCTGTACGGCAATTATAATGCATGATGAGAAAGTTATTATTTTTTTGAGCAAATTGTTTCTAATGGAGCATAGTATCAGTGGGCTAATAATACAAACAACCCAAAAAATCGTATTGACAACTCCATAGCCGGTATATTGCCCCCAGTCTATTTCCCGTCCGTCTAACAAGCCGTACTGAATTTGCAAAAAGTTGCCTTGCATATACACAGCGATTCCAAGCCCCCATACAAGCGCAGTAAAAAAAGTCTTCGCTTTGTCAGGCGTTACAAAATAAACGACGTTCAAAACGGTAAAAACTATTATGCCCTCAATGACCGTTATTGGCAATATATCATTAATTGAAAACCATAACTCTTGAGCGTTGCCGAAATATAAGTCGCTTGGTCCAAAAATAAAAAAGGTAAAAACCAATAATGACGCCGCCAGCAAGAATGCCGTCTGTTTTTCGATTATATTCGATTTCTTCATTTTCTCACTCCTGAAATCCTTTTTTGTGTACGGCAACGACTAAAACGCCTGCCCTGATAAAAGATAATGCCATATAAATTCGCTTGGAAAATTATAAAATATCCCTTTTTGCAAACACTAATTCGCCTCTACATCTTCTACAGGTTGAGAAATAATCGGGATGCTGGTGTACAAGGTTTCTTAGAGGAGAAGCGATTGCGTCAAGCAATGATATATTCTCAATATTCCCCAAAGACAACTCGCCTTCAACGTCAAGGCAACAGCACGTGATTTCTCCGTTAGACAGCACCGCTATGTTTCGCGCTAAACCGCAAGCGCGCGGGTTTCGCGATTCTTTTATAGATATGTTGTATGGATAACCCGGCCGTGAGGAAAGTTTCTCCAGAAAGCGATCATGTGCGCCGAATGTTCCAAAATATTTTACAAATACAACAAGATTAGGAGCAAATTCATAACTTAGCGTGCCATACTCAGAATCTCTAAAAAAATCAGGGGGTATGTGGGAACGGTTTGTATAATACGCCTGCCGTTTGGGGACGCCATGATCGGGAAGCGATTCTTTATCATCAAGCTCTTCCCTTTTAAATATTCCTTGATGTATCAACTTCTCCTTCCACGCATCAGTCAAATCAAGGAATGCATTTAATTTCTCTTCACTAAACACTCCCCATAACTTGTCATGATAGCAATTATAATCATTCATAACGCAAATCAATATTTTAACATCCCGTAATATACGATTTCTATTAAAGACAATATTTTCAAGCGTTTTTAGGTATTGTTTAAAAGACAGTCCGGATCCTCTCTTTATAAAGTCTTCTTCAGATACAGTTTGAAGGCTCAATTCAATACAAGAAAGCGCCTTATGAGACAAAATTTCATTCAACTTGTCATCATTCAATAATGTAATATTGGATATAAGATGTACGCTGATATTATATTCATCACAAACGCTTAAATATACGGGAAGATTTTTATTCAACAAAGGCTCGCCCATAACATGAAACATTATTCTTGCATTTCTGTCTTTCAGTTCAGATAGTATGCTCAAGACATGCTCGTGTTTCATGTGTTGTTTCTTACGCTTCAAACTGTCACTCGGACAAAATTCGCAATGAAGATTGCAATGCGACGTCAATTCAATTAACACGCCGTCAAATTCTCCACAGCCCTTATATTGAGGTATATCCCCCAAATCAAGCTCATACAAACATAAAGATGGATAATTAAACCCGACATGTATCGAATGAACGCTTAACGCCAGGTTTCTGTCGTCCGACCCGCGACCCGCATTAAACGGGTTATAAAACTCATCGGTGTGAAGAGTTATTTTATATTCACCCCCCCCCCCCCCGAATTATTGGATAGTGAATCGCGAATAGCGACAACAACCGTTTTGCGTTTCTCATCAGAAATTCTTACCGTTTCTATCAATGCATCATTTACTGAAATGAGCAGTACACTCGGCGGCTGCCTGCATAAATAATAAGCTGGAACCGAGTAATCTATTTTTATAAGAGAAAGAATTTGATCCTGTTCTACAGGATTCAACCTAATGTCACAATCAGGTTGAATATGATGAAAACCCTCGCCTTTTTCATCGTACTCAAAATCATACATTCCCTGCGTGGCGCATTTTATCGGATTCCGCAGCACCCACGCTTCCGTTTTTGAAGCGTTTACGGTCTGGCATCGCGCTTCACTCATGTCATTTTCTTCAAAGCTCATCACTATTCTCCTTTTGAAACCATCTCATACAACATCCTCAATAAATCGCAGATATTTTTCCGCTATAGCCTTATGGGTAAAATGGCGCATGACGTATTCAAAGCCGTTTTTCCCCATAGCCGCCGCCATATCAGGATTTGCCAACAAGCGGTCGACATATTCCTCAAACTCATAAAAATTTAAATATGAAAAGCCGCCGTTTGTTTCACGGCAGAACTGCGTGGTGACGGCGCAATGGCCTGAAACAATGACCGGCCTTTTTGCAAGCCAGCTTTCCATAATAACGATTGAAAAACTTTCAAAACGGGAAGGATTGCAGAAAATCGAAGCCGCTGAAAATGCGTCATGCTTGTCTTCAGGAGAAACAAAACCAAGGTCTATAATTTCATTCCGCCATGAAGGATCAACAGCCATTTCTCCGCCGCCTATCAAGACCAGTTTAAGCGTGGAAAAAGATCGGACGCTTTTATATTCTTTGAAAAAATTTACAAGCTCATCAATCTTTTTGCCTTCGTCTTTGCGCCCCGCGTATAATATAAAATCATCGTGAATAGTGTATTTTTTACGGAAACGCTCCGGGTCGCACTGATCGATCCAGTCGCTGTCTATCCCCGCGCCTAAAACAGCGGTTTTAATGGAATGTAAATTATACAACCTGTTGGCGAGGTCCGCTTCAGGTTTTGCAAGAAAAATCACCCCTTTGAATCCCTCAATACAGTTCTTTACCAACCCCATATACGCATAGCTTTCATCATGCAGACAAGGAATCAAAAGCGCTTTTTCAGGACATTCTCTGCTGCCGTTATAGGTTTGACCATACATATACGGTATAAATATAAAACAATGGTAGTCGTCTTTATGCTCGCGTATGAACGAATACATTTGCGGACTGTTTATATCTTCTTTGAAATAGATTTCCTCGTCATGGCTGTCCCACGGCTTGTTATGATA
>JAISDD010000078.1 GCA_031265005.1 Syntrophomonadaceae bacterium
TATCATAAAAGAATTGCTTATCCGGATATGGTGGTAAAAGAATTTGAACAAAGGATAGAGAAACATGGAGGTTTTAGTAACCAATAATCAAAAAAATATCGTTTATGGAAAAACGTTCGAAAATATTGCTATTAAAGCGATTGACGCAGCGGCCCTTGTATGTAATGTGGAGGAAAGAAGCGAGGTCGGAGTCATGCTTACAGATAATGCGTATATACAGGAATTAAACCGCGTATACCGGAATCGTGACTATCCAACTGACGTTTTGTCGTTTGCGATGAATGAGAAAGGTGAAGGGGAGCCGGATTTTGAGTTGCCGGAACAGATTAATATTTTAGGGGATATAGTCATATCTTTGGAAAAAGCGTTTGAACAGGGCGAGGAATATGGGCATGGAATAAAAAGAGAGCTGGGTTATTTAATTGTACACGGTTTTTTACATTTGTTAGGATATGACCATGAAACAGAAGCACAAAAGCAAATTATGAGACAAATAGAAGAAAAGATTTTGACAGAACTTAATTGGGAAAGGTAATGTCAAGTGGTCAATCTTCTTAATAGTTTCCGCTATGCTTGGGCTGGGATTATCTATTGTTTCCAAAATGAAAGAAATATGAAAATACATAGCGCTGCTGCTGTTTTAGCTGTAACATTAGGGGTCATATGCCGCCTTCAAGCGCTTCAGTGGGGATTACTGTTTATTACTATTATGGCGGTATTGGTAGCGGAGTTAGTTAACACAGCAATCGAAAAAACGGTTGATTTAAGTACGCGCGATTTTAACCCGCTGGCGAAAACCGCTAAAAATGTTGCTGCTGGAGCAGTTTTAGCAGCGGCTTGCAATTCGGTCGTAATGGGCCTTATCATTTTTGGTCCATATGTGCTGGATTTTGTTAGGAGATGGATATGAACGCGGAAATATTGATGCAGCAAGCCTGGCAAGCTCAGAAAAACGCTTATGCCCCATACTCAGGGTTTAAAGTGGGAGCGGCTTTGGTGACTGGCAGCGGGTTAGTATATTGCGGAGCTAATGTGGAAAACTCTTCTTTGGGATTGACGGTATGCGCTGAAAGAATTGCTGTTTTTAAAGGTGTCAATGCAGGTGAAAATGATTTTAAAGCTATAGCTGTTGCGGCTTCAAGCAACGATTTGATATATCCTTGCGGAGCATGTCTGCAAGTTTTGGCCGAGTTTACAAGCGGGCTTAAAATATATTTGGCTGAGGGAAAGAAGCATATCTGTTGCTTTTCCTTGAATGATTTTTTACCGTTTAGGTTCTCTTTGAACCGATAGGAGGATTACGTGTGAGATCAGGATTTGTAAGTATCATAGGCCGGCCCAATGTCGGGAAATCTACTTTGCTGAACAGTATCATCGGAGAGAAAATAACTATCGTAACCGATAAGCCTCAAACGACCCGTAATCGTATACAAGGGATTTACACCAGTGAAGCCGGTCAGATAATTTTTGTGGATACTCCGGGAGTGCATAAACCTAAACACTTGTTAGGAGAGTATATGGCGCAAGTATTCTCCAGAACCATAAATGAGACGGATATTATTTATTATGTGGTTGATGTTACCAGGTCTCTGGGTAAAGGAGAAAAATTCATTTTAGAGATTTTACAGAAAATAAAAGCGCCGGTTTTTTTAATTATGAATAAAATAGATTTAGTAGGACAGGGCCACATAGAAGAATTGCTTAAGGAATACCGCAGTTTTATGAATTTTGCCGAGGTACAGCCGATTGCCGCCGCTTCAGGATTGAATACGGACCTGGTTTTGGAGAAAACTTTTGCTTATTTGCCGGAAGGGCCTAAATATTATCCGGAAGAAAACATAAGCGACCAATCCGTGTCATTTTTGGTTTCAGAACTGATCCGTGAAAAAGCGCTGTTATTAACCCATGACGAAATTCCGCATTCTTTAGCGGTTGGTATTGAGGATTTTACGCGCCGGGAAAACGATAAGTTGTATGTAAGAGCTGTTATTTATACTGAACGCGCTTCCCAAAAAGGAATTATTATCGGTAAAAACGGAAGTATGATGAAAAAAATAGGCGAACAGGCCCGCGCCGACATTGAGAAACTGATGGATTGTCCGGTTTATCTGGATTTGTGGGTTAAAGAAAAACATAACTGGCGTGATAATAACGAATATCTTTCTCGGATGGGCTATCGAGTTTGACGTGAGGACGTTTTAGGCATATCTGGAAAATACTTTTATGGGAGAAAGTAAATGTATTATAATAGCCGGGCAATTATTATTAAAAGCATTGATTATGCGGAGAACGATAAAATACTGACTGTTTTTACAGAAGCTGAAGGTAAAGTGAAAGCAATTGCTAAAGGGGTGAAAAAAGCGGGAAGCTCTTTACGAGTCTGTGTACAGCCGTTTTGTCATTCCTTTTTACATTTTCGCCGCGGCAAAGACATGGAACAAATTACCCAAGGGAAGTTGCTGGATTTTTACAGTGATGTCCGGGAGGATATAAATTGCACCTTGCAGACGATGTATATAATGGAAATATTAGATCATGCTGTTATGTTAAGAGATCCTCAGCCGGAACTTTATAAAAATTTGCTGAAGGTTTTAGAAATTTTAAATAACAGAGGTTATAATCCGTTATTTATACGTTATTTTGAGATACAATTGCTGATGGTTTTAGGATATGCTCCGTTGTGGGATATTTGCGTCGCTTGCGGGCAAAGGGAAAAGAATCTTACCTATTTTAGCATCGAAAGCGGTGGCATGGTATGTGAGACTTGTTTGGCGGATTTTAATAATGCGTTTTTCTTATCGAAAGAAAGCCTGGGGATTTTACATTTGCTGTCTAAAGCCGCCGTGCCGGTTCTTACAAGAATAAAAGCGAGCGCGGCAGCTTTATTGCAATTAGAGAGCTTTTTGGAGAAGTATATG
>JAISDD010000140.1 GCA_031265005.1 Syntrophomonadaceae bacterium
AGTAGGCCGGACCAAAGCGGCCCCTAAGCCGTTCGCTACCGGAGAATATTTATGACACAGGCAGTCAACTCCCATATCTTTAGCCAGCAGAGGAATTATCGCTTCTGCCGCAGCGCCGATTCCTATTATTCTTTGCAAGGCAAACTTTTTTCGATTCACGACTTCCCATACTTTATAAGCTGGCTCTTGCTCCCATTCTTCAAACATAGCTGTAATTTCCGCGCGCAGTTTTAAAATCACCTGTTCGGTAATGCTCCGGCTCAGTTCTTGCCCTGTTTTTCCTAGTTGTTTTCCCAATTGGCTCATTTCTTCGTGTGACGCCGCCGTATTCCCTATCCCTAAATCAAAAGCCACATTAAAAGCATCGATCACCGTTGGTCCGTCTCCGCCAAAACAAGCCGCCGGTCCTATACGGTAAGCCCGGATTAATTGAGCGCCGTCAGAAGATAATACGCTGTCACCGCCTAAAGGAAGCGATTTAACCGCTAAAGAATTGATATGAGTGAAACGGCCGCCGATTTTAGCCCCCTTTGAAGCATACAGGGGCTTCCCTTCTATGAGCAAGGAAATATCAGCGGTGGTCCCTCCAATATCTAACACCACCGAGTTGACCGCTTCGCCAGCTAAAGCCAAAGCTCCCATACCACCGGCAGCCGGACCGGAAAAAACCGTTTCGCAGGGCTGTAAACGGCTAGCGTTCAAAGTCATAGTCCCTCCGTCCGCTTTTAAAATTTCCACTTTTCCGCTCAAATTACGCTGGTTGAAAGCAGTTTCGATCTCGTCCGCAAAGCGTCCCCATTCTTTGAAAATCATCGCCGTATAAAAGGCCGTAACCGCCCGTCGGGGAAAATTCAAACGACCGGCTATTTCTGAGCTTATGTAAATATCCAATTCCGGAAAATCGTCTTTCGCTATATTCCTAATCATACTTTCCTGAATGTGATTGCGGTTGGAAAACTTGCCCGCCACTGCCACTCTACGTATTTGCCGTTTTTTTATTTCCTGTAAAACCGTCTTGATTTCATTGTGGTCTATGCTTTCAATTTCGCGTCCCCGAAAATCCATAAAGCCTTTGACAAAAAAAGTATCTTTACCAATATCATATTCCTCGTAAGGCATACCGTAACCTGGTATCATTATCAGCGCCGTAGGCTCACCCTGTCCGGTCGCTAATAAATTGGTAATTAAGGTGGTGCTCAACACTACCCTTTCGACAGCGTCTCTATTCACTTTCAGCATCAGTTCATCTAAAACCGCCCATAATGATTGTTTGATATTGCGCTCATCCGTAGGCCGCTTAACTTGAGCGATTACTTCTCCTTGAGCAAAGACTACACCGTCGGTAAACGTTCCTCCGACATCAATTCCTACTAACACAAACTCACCTCCGTTTTATCAATTATTTATCAATTATCTTTCGTAAGGCCCAACTGCCATTGCCATAAAATATCCCACGCCTTTTTGGGACTTATATCGTCCATATTTATCTCTTTCAGTTCATCTAAAATATTAGAACTATTATCATCCGCAAACAAGACCGGCTGAAAAAGCGCCGGCTTACGCTGAGTGCTGCGAAATGGTTCCAGCATATCCAGTATTTCCTGGGCGCGGTTAATAATCCGCAATGGTATACCGGCTAGACGGGCGACATAAAGTCCATAACTTTTATCGGCCTGTCCGGGCAATACTTTTTTTAAAAATATAACTTCCTCTTCCGTTTCTTTAACCGATACTGAAAGATTGAAAATACCGTATTTGCTTTGTGATAGCTCCGTCAGCTCGTGGTAATGCGTGGCGAACAAAGTTTTAGCTTTTAAACGGTCCACGATAAACTCGCTTACGGCCCGCGCCACGCTTAATCCGTCGTAAGTGCTGGTTCCCCGCCCTATTTCATCTAAGATTACAAAACTTTTTTTGGTAGCGTTATTTAAAATATGAGCTACTTCCATCATTTCCACCATAAAAGTGCTTTGTCCGGCCGCCAAGTCGTCAGCAGCGCCTATACGGGTGAAAACACGGTCAACAATCCCTATCCGCGCCTGCTTTACCGGCACAAAAGCGCCCATTTGCGCCATAATTACAATAAGCGCAGTTTGCCTCATAAAGGTACTTTTCCCACCCATATTGGGTCCGGTAATAATCCCGAATAAATAATCCTCTTCATTCATAAACAAGTCGTTGGGAACAAATGAAGCATTCTGCAAAGCCTTTTCTACCACGGGGTGGCGGCCGTCTTTTATCTCCAGCTCAGCGTCGTTTGTTATTTGCGGGCGCGTATAATCGTTGCAAAAGGCCACCTCCGCCAAAGAGTAAAACACATCCAACTCAGCTATCATAGCTGCTACTTCTTGTAATCTTGATATGTAGCCTACCGCTTGCGTACATAGATCCAAAAAAACTTCATGCTCCAAAACATGAAGCTTTTCCTTAGCCCCCAATATCTTATCTTCGTACCCTTTCAGTTCTTCATTGATATAACGTTCGTTGTTAGCTAAAGTCTGTCTGCGATGGTAATCCAGCGGAATATAAGCAGTACTGCCGCGGCTCACTTCAATATAGTATCCAAACACTCGGTTATATCCGATCTTTAATGATTTAATTCCGGTCCTCTGTTTTTCCCGCAATTCAAAATCAACCAGCCATTGACTGCCTTCCCTGCTTATTTTACGCAATTCGTCAATGTCCTCATGATATCCGTCTTTTATTATATCCCCTTCTTTTATGCTCAAAGGGGCTTCATCGGCGACCGCGTTATTTATCAGTTTAAAAAGCTCCGAAACCAGGTCCAAATTTTTATATTTTTCCAGCAATTCCGACTTTACTGATGAAACTACGGTTTGCAGCTCTGGCAAAATCCCCAAACTCTGCTTGATGGCTAATAAGTCTCTGGGAGTAGCCGTGTGGCTCCCCAACCGTCCCGACAACCTTTCCAGATCATAAAATCCAGGCAGGAGCTTACTCATCTGCTGTCTTAAACTAATATTTTCGAAAAATTCCTCCACCGCGTCCTGCCTTTTTTTTATAGGCTTTAACTCTTTCAAAGGTCTTTCCAGCCAATTCCTGAGTAAGCGCTTGCCCATAGCGGTAAAACAGCGGTCTAAAATACTGAGCAAAGTCCCTTCTTTTTTCTGTTCGCGCAGATTAGCGGTTAATTCCAAATTCCTGCGGGTAGAATAGTCTATTTCCATAAAAGCCGAATTAGACAACGGAACCGGACAGCGCAGATGCTGCCATTCAGACTTTTGCGTTTCTTTCAAAAAAGATATTATCAGCGCCGCCGCCACCAGCCCGCAAGTATAGTCTTTCAAGCCTTGTTTTGCTAAAGAAGCGTTTTTAAACGTATCGCGTAATATCCTCCCTGCTTCTTCTTCGGAAATAAAAGGCAGCTGCGACATACTGATTAGCGTCTTCCCCCCCATAAACGTCATGTCCTGCCACAGTGACGGCGCCGAACTCCATTCCGTCGCTAAACATTCCGCCGGGCTCAGTCTTTCCAGTTCTTCTTTCAATAAAAATTCGGCCTTAGCCCCTGCAAATTCTTGTACTTTGAATTCACCCGTGGAAACATCGGTGTAGGCCAGCCCTATTAGGTCTGAATTTACAATCACCGCCGCCAGATAGCTATTTTTGTTATCCTCCAGCATGTTGTCATCTAATACTGTCCCAGGAGTTATTACCCTGGTAACCTCCCG
>JAISDD010000037.1 GCA_031265005.1 Syntrophomonadaceae bacterium
TGATATTTTTTTAAAAACCTGCCGCTTTTCCATAAGCAGAAAAATTTATTTTACATAGTTAGGGTCTATTTTCTTTTTTAATTTCTCCAGCACATTATTTATTTCCTGATCGTTCGCCAGCATATGTTCTATTTTGTCAATAGCGTGTATGACGGTGCTGTGGTCCCTGTCTCCGAATTGGTGCCCTATTTGCGGGTAAGAAGCGTCTGTGAGCGTGCGGCATAAATACATGGCCAGTTGCCGGGGATAAACTAATTGTTTGTTTCTTTTTTTGGACAGCAATTCTTTTACGTTAATATTGTAATGGTTAGCCACCGCTTTTTGAATAGACTCGATGGTTATTTTATGCGGACGCAGTGCTGGAAGGATATCTTTTAACGCCTTTACCGCCGTATTTATATTCAATTCCATATGCGTGACATTGGCGTAAGCAATTAGCCTGATCAGAGCGCCTTCTAATTCTCTGATGTTGGAATCTATGTAATTAGCTATATAATCTAATACGTCATAAGGGACGTTAAAATTTTCTGAATGCGCTTTTTTTCTTAAAATAGCTACTCTGGTTTCAAAATCCGGAGGTTGGATATCAGTAATGAGCCCCCATTCAAATCTTGAAATCAACCGGTCTTCTAAAGTGAGAATACTTTTGGGAGGACGGTCACTGGAGATCACTACTTGTTTATTAGCTTCGTGCAGAGTGTTGAAAGTGTGGAAAAATTCTTCCTGAGTCCGTTCTTTTCCTTCCAGAAATTGAATGTCGTCAATTAATAAAACGTCGATATTACGATACCGGTTGCGAAATTCTGAAGTGCTGTCGTCTTTTATGGAGCTTATGAGTTCGTTGGTAAATTGTTCAGACGAAACATAAACTACAGAATAATTTTGCGATTTGCTTAAAATGGAGCTTCCTATAGCTTGCATCAGATGAGTTTTGCCCAGCCCTACCCCTCCGTAAATGAATAAAGGATTATACGCTCGTGAAGGAGCTTCTCCGACTGCGTAACAAGCGGCGTGAGCAAATCGGTTGCTGTTTCCTATTACAAAAGAATCGAAAGTATAGCGGGGGTTGAGATTCGTTGAACAGGGTAATTCTTTAAAAATTTGGTCATGAGATTTTATTTCGACCGTTGCTGAATTATTTGATAATTTTTGCAAAATAGATTTTATAGTTTCTACATATCTGGATTCTATCCATTCACAAGTTAAATTGTTAGGAGCGGTGATAGTTAAAATATTATTTTTGAAAGAATCGAATTTTAACATGGAAAACCAAATATCAAAGCTGTCAGGATCGATTTCTTCCTGTAGGGAATGTAGTATACTATTCCATAATAAAGAATTACCTTTATCGGCAGACATCATAGAACCCCCCGTTTTTTTGTGGAAAAGTCCTGTGTTTATCTTGTGATTAGAGTGTGAAAATAATAAACGATAATAACAAGTAAAAATGGACCAAATTAATAATAGCAGATAAAGTACAAAATTAGAAGTAGCTGCTTTATCTTTCTTGACATAGTTACTAGTTAATAAATATAATTATAGAGTGCTGAAAAAATGAGGAGGAAGAAGAACAAATGAAGAGAACCTATCAACCCAAAAACAGACAAAGAAAAAGAGTTCACGGTTTTAGAAAAAGGATGTCAACTTCCAACGGCAGAAAAATTCTTGCTAACCGCAGGAAAAAAGGCAGAAAAGAAATTTGCGCTTAGGTCGTATATAATAACGGCCTTTTATAATGTTCTTGCCCGATTATCTCGAAAAGCTTGGAATATTTTGAGAATGGCTGCATAATAAGCGAAGATAAATAAAAATTTATACCTTATTTTAAGAAAGTATTGTTGATAATGCTGGCTAAAAATTACCGGATACGGTCGGGAAAAGATTATAAAAAATTATATGACGCGGGGAAAAAATTTAATGGCAAGTACCTTTTTGCGTATGTAGTCCATAAAGGCGCTGATTCATATAACAGGTACGGTATAGTAGCCGGTAAAAAAGTTGGTAAGGCCGTACTGAGAAACTTAAATAAAAGAAGGCTGCGGGCAATTATAAAAAAACACCAGGCTCAATTCGATAATGGTAAAGACATAGTGCTGATAATTAAAAAAAATGTTATTTTTGCAGATTTTAAAGCCTTTGAAAAAGACTTTTTAACCTTAATGAATAAGGCTGGACAATGATAAAAAAAGCAGCGGTTTATTTGATAAAACTTTATCAGTTATTCGGGGTTTTAAAGAAACCGACATGCAGGTTTTACCCTACATGCTCACACTACTCTATGGAGGCGATCGAGAAATACGGATTCATAAAAGGGTGCTGGCTTACCTTGAAAAGAATTGCTAAATGCCATCCTTTTCATAAAGGCGGTTATGATCCGGTCCCTTAAATAAGGGCGCAGCGTTTTTTATAGGGGCAGTGTTATAAAAAAGGAGGTGAACCTGTTGTTTTTTTAACAACAGGAGTTTATTTTGTGGCAATCCGTTATACAAGGGTTCAGAGATGTTCTGACGTTTTTATATGGAGTGACGGAAAGCATAGGATTTCCTAGTTACGGGCTGGCGATCGTTTTCATAACGGTTATTATGAAATTAGTTTTGTGGCCTTTAAATCAGAAACAAATGAAATCTATGAAAGGGATGCAAAAACTCCAGCCCAAAATAAAAATGCTTCAGGAAAGATATAAAGATAACCCGCAAGTTTTGCAGGCTAAAATGGGAGAGCTGTATAAAGAAAACGGCGTTAGTCCCTTTAGCGGGTGTTTGCCTGTAATCGTACAGATGCCTATATTCATCGCTTTTTATCAGGGTTTATACAATTTCCCTTTTCCTGAAGGCGCGATAGCTAATTTCTTATGGATTCCTGATATAAGTAAGCCGGATCCTTTTTATATAATAGTGGCTTTAGTAGTCGGCACTACTTTTCTTCAGCAAAGAATAACCATGGTAAATATAACTGATAAGAACCAAAAAATGATGCTGTATGTTATGCCGCTGGTTATGGGCTGGATAACGTTTAGGCTGCCTGCCGGGCTGCCGCTTTACTGGACGGTTCTTAACACTTGCGGAATACTTCAGCAACT
>JAISDD010000056.1 GCA_031265005.1 Syntrophomonadaceae bacterium
GATATTACCGCGGCTAGCTTTACGTCCGTATGTTTATCGGGCAGTCCTGACAACACAGTGGAAGCGGATGCGGCTGGAGGCGCCGCAAGTTCGCCGAGCTTTGCGGTATCTGACATTCTATAAAGGCTACTTTGACCGTTTGCGGCTCTCTGCGCCGCTACTAACCCGTATAATACCTGTTCAGAAGACATCTGGGCGTTACCTATGCCGGCCCCCGTGTGGCGGAAGCTGCCGTCCGCATTCTGGAAAGTCAAAATGTTATCGATCAGAGTGTGTCCGTTTTTTACAAAACGCGCGTCATCAACAGAAATTCCCAATTCGCAAAGTGCGACGAGTACCTGCACGACGCTTTCAGAATTAGCGTCGCCCCAGGAAGTGTAGCCGCCGGATTTATCCTGCGAGTTCGATAAAAAGTCCAGGGCTTTGTTTGTTGCTGTTTTGACATCCGGGTTATCTTGATATTTTGCTAAAGCCTGCAACGACATGCCTGTAAGGTCGGGGTCGCCGTTTCCATTGGCAGTATTGGCCGTCAAGCTCCAGCTGCCGTCCGCATTTTGCCGTTTAAGAATTTCTTCAACATAGAGTTCACGAGTAGCCTGTGTTTGGGCGTTTTTATTTTCCGGAATGGGGTAATTCAAGCTGTCTAGAGCTATCAGCGCCCAAACCGGCCCGTTTATGCCTTGCCAGACCGTGCTTTCAAAGTCGCCAAGGGGAAAAGTAAGATCGTATCCCCCAATGTTGCGAGGGTCATATCCTGCCGCGGTAAGGCCTAGAATCACACGGGAGTAATCGGTATATTTTTTTTCATGTAAAATACCGTCTTGGTCTTTGACATATTGTTCAACTGCTTTGTAATAAGTTGCGTAATAGGCGGCAGGCACATTATATCCGCTGCGCGCCAGGCCTATTACCGCCCATTCTCCGCCGACAGAGCCGATTTCCGGGTTTTTCACCGTTTTCAGCATATAGGCCGCCGTATCTTTAACTGCCCGGTCAAGCGCTTCGGCATTGGCGGCGGATGCTGAAACACACAGACTCAAAGTAAAGACGAACGCTAAAATGGTTGCAAGTGATTTTTTAAGTATTTTCATGTTTATAACCACTCCTTTAACATAGTTTAGATGGTGTTGGTGACAGATATTTGCAGTTTATACTTTTGCGACGGTTTCAATGTAATGCTGAAACAGCGCTGCCGCTTCCGCCCGCGTCGCCGTTTTTACGGGAGCGAGGTTTTCCGCCGTATTGGTCTGGATCAGACCAGTTGCGCTGACCCAGTTCATTGCCGCCTGCGCCCAATCTGAAATGCTGTCCGCGTCAGAATAACCTGATAAATCAGTGGTTTGGCTCACGTCAATTTTTTTCCATTGCGCGTACCGATATATTATCGCGGCGATTTGTTCACGCGTTACAGGGTCGTCAGCACCGAATATACCGCCGCCGTAACCGCTGATGACACCGATATTTGCCGCCCATGTGACCGCGGCGCTGTACCATTGTTCACTGGTGACATCACTGAAAGCCGAACGGTCTGTTACGGGCGGTTCACCTTCGAGGCGGTATAAGATAGTAACAAACTGCGTTCTAGTTATATTATCATTGGGAGCAAAATTAGCAGCTTCCATACCTTTGATCAAATCGTTCGCGTAGTTGAAACGCACCGCTTTATAAAACCAATCTTCTTTTGCTATATCATCAAAAGGACTTAACCATTCTGACACGAAAAATTTGGAAAAATGAACAGTTTCAAAAAGAACAGCGCTGGTCTCAGGATCGTATCTCGCGTTTTTCATTTCTTGAAAATTTCCTTCGTCATCCAGATAATAAGCTGTTATAAGATCAGGGTCTTCGTGTTCTTTGGGCTGATAAGGAATACTCACGGTGATTTTACCTTCAAAGTAGCGGATAATATTATCTCCACTCCAAATGGTCAGTTCGATCGCGGGGTTATCTTTTACTGCGTCCTGCTGTTTAGCGTTCAAATCGACTGTTTTGTTAATTGGGGCGAAAGCGATTTTGAATATTTCGCCGTCTGTTGTTATTACCGATTCCAATGAGGCTTTGCTGAACGCGATGCGAGCGAAGGGGGCGTTTACAACTAGTTCCATATTGGCCTCTTTGAGTTTGGTTAACAAATCTTTTGCCATTATTAGCTCAGTACTTTTGGCGTCTTCCGCACCGGTTACCGTGACGGCTATCGCTGTGTTCCCAGCGCTGGTCGCTTCTGCAATAGCTTTTTCTATTTCTTCAGCGGTCGTTTCAGCTTTTGCTACATTGTCTATTACGGCTGATTTAATTTCAATTTCGGTTACCAGATGAGGCATAGCAACTGAAGTTAAAGGAGATTTTTCAGCGATTATTCCATTAGAGGCATTATTAGTTTTAGTTAGATCATTATCAGAACCTGATGATGGATTATCATCTTCTTTTGGCGCTCTGTCCGGCGCTTCCAGCCATTTGTTCCAGGTAGAATAATTACCCATTCCGGGATAATTCATGCCCTCAAACCAATCCTCGACCTCGTAGCGATAATCGTTGACATAATGCCAGACTATTTCAGCGTTATCAGGCAGTATATGCTCTTTTAGCCCGTATCCGATATGTTTTCCGTTTATAGTGTACAACCAGCCGGAATATTTACCATTAGCTAATTCGCTCAGTCTGTAACTGCCGAGAATGGATGGAGCGTAAATGCTTTCGATATAATTTTTCTCTGCTCCGACGGCGTTTAATTCCGCGTTTGCCAACGCTGTTACGAACAGATCGTAAACGGTGGCGTTCTTATTTATGGTATAAGTGCTGGTAGGTATCCAAGTGACATAATGGGCGCCTTTGTAATCATTGTCACCGAGATCGATGTCGTCATTTGCAAGCGTGGAACCTATTAAACGAAAAGTAACTCTGATGCTGTCAGATGGGTTTGACGGGTCTGCTCCTACGGTTTGAAGAGCATTGATAGCCTCTGTCAGCACTGATTTTGCTGTGTTTACAACATTCTGCGTCGCGTTGCTGTCTGCGGCGGCAGCTTTCGCTTCCAGCAATACCGTTTGCAGATTATTCCAGGTTGAGGATGTATAGCTGTCTTGATTTAATTTTTCTGCTTTTGAGATTTCAGAGTTTAACGCGGTTTTATTCACTGTTTGTGAAGGCAGTCTTGGCGCTGCGTCTGTCATATCATAAAGAGGGTTCATGTGGTTTTTCATACGCCAATGTGCTACAAGCGCGTACGCTGCGTGTTCCGTTGCCGCTGAGTTAACAGGGCCGGTTGTGATGTGTTTGAAACCTCCAGTGTCGTCGTCGCGGAAAGATATAAGCGCGTCCAATACGCTTTTTCCGTTTTTAATAAAACGCATATCTGTTTCAGGGTCGATACCGAGCAAACAAAGGGTGGTTAAAACCTGCGCGCAATTCTCAGCGTTCGCCGCGCCCCAGCTTATGTAGGCGCCGTCGTTCTCCTGGATATTCGATAAAGTTTGAATTGCGCCGTTTACAGATGTCTGAATTTGGTTCCAGACTGGAGCGCCTTCGATCCCCAGAGCATTGTATGCTGTTTCGCCCATTGCATAATATGGAGCAAGCGCCTGGAGCGCCATGCCTGTCGTATCTGGGTCGGCTGTATCACCGTAAAGGGTCCAGCCTTTATCGGCAAGCTGATTTTCTAAAATGGAGTTCAGACAGAAAGCTTTCACTGCTGGCGGCACTTCATAATCGGCGCTGTTGAAAGCGATAATTCCAAAAATCGAACCGTTAATTCCTTGTTTTTCTATATAGTCAGTATCGAACAGCGGAGAAATCAAATCGCGCTCATTCCAGTTTTCCGCGTCAATGCCGAGAGCGGTTAGCGCGAGTACGAGACGCTCATTTTCCGTAACTTTAGTATCGTGAATTGAGAGGGGGCCGGTTTTTCCAGAAAACTGCGCGTCCGTTTCCAGATTATTAAGATAAATTTGGGCCCAGTTTTCGTCGAGTTCATCTGAACGGGCTAGCGCCAGAACATGCCATTCGCTGCCAAAATCAGGGCTTTCCTTATTGCTTTTAAGCCAGGTCAGCGCTTGGTGACGGATTTGATCGATGTTAAGATCTCCCGGCGGTATGACGCTTATTAGAGAATCGATCGCGCCGCTGAGTTGACTTATCGCGCTGTTAATTTCGCTTTGTGCAGCGTTTTCATCATTATAAACGGTTTGCGAAAATGTTAGGGCTGTTTGTAAAGCTTCCCAGCTATCAGATGTATAAGACTCTTCAATAAGCGAATTTGCGTTTTTAATAGCCTCTTCCAATTGCGATTTGTCAGTTTTAGGGCCGGAAGGCAGCAATGCTGCGAGTGCTGTTTCCACCTGTTCCTGAGTAGCTAAAGGGTTGATGATTAGCTGTAAAGCCGTATTTTTGGCGTTTTCATCTGCCTCAGGAGCGAACAGCGCACGGATGAGGGCAGTTTTATCAGCGTGGGTGTAATAGGGATCGCCGCCCCAAATCTGTGCGAGGCCGAAATCAGCCCCAAATCCCCACACCGTGAATTGCCAACGGAGGACGTCGCCGTCTTTCAGAACGTATTCCGCTGCGCCGGTCCCAAGTATTTCATGATTGACCGTTATAAACCAAGCGGACATAGTGCTGTAATCTCCTCCGCCAAGCCAGTCGTCGCTGTTGCCGGTGTTGTTTTCAGTAGTTGGGGCGCCTTCTTCAGCAGGTATATAGTTTGGTATGATGACAGTTCCCTTGTCAAAACCTCTTACAGCTGACAGGAAAAAAGTTTCCGGGTTTCCCCCGTCGTCGTATTCGTAACCCAGCCGCTCCAGTAAATCTATCGTCGCTTCAGCCGCTGTAGCTCCGTATGCGAGTTCCAATGCTGTAGGTTCGATGTAATAGCCCTGGCCTAGATTGTATCCTTCAAAATCCATATAGACTTTGACGCTGTTTGCGGCGAAAGCTGCGGGAGGCCGAAAGCTCAAAGCCAATATTAAAGTTAACAGGGTAGACAAAAATATTTTTATCGCGTATTTCATATTTTCCCCCTTGTTTTGGTCATAAGAAATTGGGTGCAAAAAACTTTTTCCATAAAGAACGCCGCCCTTTCGCTTATGAAGCACCTCCTTTTCCGGCTGGCGTAATAGGCATAAATAATAAAAAAAGCCGTAATAATCCATTCTATCAGATTATCACAGCCGTTTTTCTGTAATATTGCTGTAGTATCCCTACAGGCGCCATTGACCGAGGAGCTCTCTACATCAAAACGTTCTAAGTCATTCTCCTGGCTTGCGCATTCCGGAGATTTTCACCTCCAACGCTCACAGCTTTGCCTTCCCAAGTTCCAGTGGCCGGCTTTCGCCCACGCATTCGCGTGAAGCCGTGTGCTTTGCGCATACAGTAGCGGGATTGCCGGTTGCGTGTTTAAAATATTAACAAGAAACCGCGAACCGAGCCTGCTCAGGATTCACACCTGATTCCTTTTTTAATCCTGACGGCGTTGCTTGCTCTAAACGCGCAAACAGTAGCCGTTTCGGAACATAGAACGATTTTCATTTATCAGTGTATAACAAATAAAATCTTGTTTGTCTACGGAATATATGTTCACCAAAAAGTTTACGTTTTTTCGCAGTCTCTTTATCGTAACTATATTTATAATGATACATGATCGGTACAAAATATGAAAAAATATTGTCTTCCTGATGACTGGTTTCTGCCGAGCGAGTAACCTTATAAAACCTTAAATCAATAAAGAAAATGCTTAAAATACTGTTAAAATATAGCATAAAAGAGTCATGCCGTCAATGAAAAGTACTTTATTCTATCTTTTTTTAGGTTTTTTCTTTAGGGCCGCGGCACATTCAAAGGCTCTTATTTCCGTAGTGAAAGAAGTGAATGCGGGGATAGTTATACTATTCTCTATTAAAAACGCAGACAAATATAACCTAAAGGTCACGAGATTTGCCTGTGGCTAAGTAAAATACCACTTTAAGGGAACATATTTAATCTTGTGCCCCGCAGGGGTATGCGGATTAGTATTACAAACTTTCATTGAATGTGATAAAATCTCCAGTAGTTATTGAATATTCGAAAAAAGATGATTAAATTACAGCTTATTTAAAAACCATTAAGAAATTAGCCTGGCTGCGCATAAAAAGATAAGATATTGCACGTTGGCGCCGTATTTTTATTGATTACTATTTTTTCTAGTATAATTTAAGATTAGGTTTAAAATTAGAATAAAAGGGAAAAGATGTTAATGTAAAGTCATCACATTATGGATTAAGTGACTATAATATTGAAACGAAATTTAAAATAGTGTACACAGGTATAGTAGGCACATAATGCAGGCACCCATTGATAAAAATTTACAAAAAATGGAATAGATTTGTTTAAAATATAAGCTTGACGGTTAAAAATATTTATGATAACATTAACAATTGCCATTGTATTGGCGTGTTTTGTACGATGTTAGGTCTGGAGGCAAATGTTTAGGGAATAGAGCGAGGTTTAGCAGTTAGGCCTTGCTTTTCACTCTTTTAGGGAGAAAAAAGAAGGGGTGAAGTTTATAAATGGCTCAAATGGTAAAGTATGGTCGTGTTGAGAGGCTAAGTTATTCACGTATTAAAGAACCGGTGGAATTGCCTAATTTAATTCAAGTGCAGTTAAGTTCATATCAATGGTTTTTAGATGTGGGGTTGCGTGAAGCGCTCAGCGAGGTGTTCCCTATTTCAGATTTTACAGGGAACCTGGAATTGAATTTTATTGATTATAGTATGGGAGAACCCAAATATTCCGTACAGGAGTGTAAAGAAAGAGACGTTAGTTTTCAAGCCCCGCTGAAAATTAAAGTAAGATTGATCGACAAAGAAAACGGGGAAATAAAAGAATCCGACGTTTATATGGGAGATTTGCCCAAGATGACTGATAATGGCACTTTTGTGATAAATGGAGCCGAAAGAGTGGTTGTGAGTCAATTGGTCAAGTCGCCGGGAGTGTATTTTAATGAGCGTTTTGATGTAGCCGGCAACCGGTTGTTCGGATCAACTATTATTCCCAACCGCGGCGCTTGGTTTGAATTGGAAATGGATAGCGGCGGCGCTATTTATACTCGTATCGATAAGACCAGGAAAATACCGGTTACCGTTTTACTGAGGTCGATCGGTTTTGAAACCAATGATGAGATACTGAAACTATACGATAATGAAGAAGCAATACTTAAAACTTTGGAAAAAGACCCGGCTAATAACCGTAAAGAAGCTTTAATTGAATTCTATCGCCGCCTTAGACCAGGAGAAATGGCTACGGAAGACGCGGCGGAACAATTGCTTAACAATCTGTTTTTCGATTCAAGGCGTTATGATTTAGCCGCGGTCGGCAGATATAAGATTAATAAAAAGCTGGGGCTTGATATCCCCAACGAAGTTAGGTTTTTAACAAAAGAGGACATAACTGCGACAATTGCATATATTTTGAAATTGATAAAAGGAGAAGGCCGGACGGACGTAATTGACCATTTGGGTAACCGGCGGCTGCGCTCTATTGGAGAATTGTTGCAGAATCAGTTCCGCACCGGTTTAGTGCGGATGGAACGAGTTGTCAGGGAAAGAATGAGTATTCATGATGTGGAAACCTTGACTCCGCAAGCGCTGATTAACATAAGACCGATTACGGCTGCTGTAAAAGAGTTTTTCGGCAGTTCACAATTATCTCAGTTTATGGATCAAACGAATCCTTTGGCGGAACTTACGCATAAAAGAAGGTTAAGCGCTTTAGGACCGGGAGGCCTGACCAGAGAAAGGGCAGGATTTCAGGTGCGGGATGTTCACCATTCACACTATGGGAGGATTTGCCCGATAGAAACGCCGGAAGGCCCAAATATTGGGTTGATCGGCTCTTTGGCTACTTTTGGCAGAGTCAATGATTTTGGGTTTATTGAAACACCATATAGAAAAGTAAATAAAGAACTTAAAAAAGTAGAAGACGTTATACATTATCTGTCGGCGGATGAAGAGGATGAATTCATTGTAGCTCAAGCTAACGCGCCGCTCAGCGAAAGTGGATATTTTGTTGAAGAGCGGGTGGAAGCTCGTTATGGAGAAGAAATTTTTGAAGTTAATGTAAACAAAGCTGATTATATGGACGTGTCACCCAAACAAGTTTTTAGCGTTGGCACTTCATTAATACCGTTTTTAGAAAACGACGACGCTAACCGCGCGCTGATGGGCGCTAATATGCAAAGACAAGCGGTGCCTTTAATCAGAACAGATTCTCCTATTGTGGGAACCGGGTTGGAGTACAAAGCCGCTAAAGATTCGGGAGCAGTCGTGGTTTGTAAAAAAGGAGGACTAGTAAAAAGAGTCAGTGCCGACAGCATTGTGATAGAAAATGAGGACGGAGTTTTAGACCACTATCCTCTTATGAAATTTGTTCGTTCCAACCAAGGAACTTGTTATAATCAAAAGCCTATCGTCAAAGTGGGAGAAAGGGTTGAGGGAGATACCATCATCGCCGACGGGCCCAGCACCGACAAAGGCGAATTGGCTTTAGGAAGGAATGTTTTGGTGGCTTTTATGCCTTGGGAAGGGTACAACTATGAAGATGCCATTTTAATTTCTGAAAGACTGGTAAAAGAAGATGTGTTTACTTCCATTCATATCGAAGAATATGAATGCGAAGCCCGGGATACTAAGCTTGGACCGGAAGAGATTACCAGAGATATTCCTAACGTATCTGAAGATATGCTGAAAAACCTTGACGACAAGGGAGTTATCCGTGTGGGGGCGGAAGTACGCCCGGATGATATACTGGTGGGAAAAGTAACTCCAAAAGGAGAAACGGAATTGACGCCGGAAGAGCGCCTGCTGCG
>JAISDD010000064.1 GCA_031265005.1 Syntrophomonadaceae bacterium
AAATATGTAGGCGTAGATGAAAAATTAAAAGAAGAAATGACTAAAACTAATTTAAATTGGCGGATAAAATATCTCGCGCGTTATATGCCGCAGGCCATGTGGTGAGAGAATATCTGAAATCCCTGATTATATAGTTTTATGCAGGTATTTTTGGGAGGTGTTCGAAGTTAATGGAGAAGATTGTTGAAGGGTCAACCAGGTCATTTATGACCGGAAATGAAACCATCGCGTGGGCTTCGCTGGTCGCCGGGGCCGAAATGATGTTTGGGTATCCCATAACTCCGCAAAACGAAATCATGCATTATTGGACCCGTTTAGCGCCAAAATACGGACGGGGATTTTTGCAGACGGAAGATGAGATTTCAGCAGGCTTTACCGTATGCGGCGCTGTTCAGGGAGGCAAAAAAGCTTTCACGGCAACCGCCGGTCCAGGCAACGTGCTTATGCAAGAACCTTTTGGGATGGCGGAAGCCATGCGTTTGCCTATGGTAGCAATTATTCAGCAAAGAGGGGGGCCTTCTTCAGGAACGGTTATTTATTCGCAGCAAGAGGTAAATCTTACCACCTTTGGCGGTAACGGCGAAGGATATCGTATCGTATATTCTACTGCTTCTCATCAAGAATTGTATGATTATACTATCAAAGCTTTTAACACCGCTTGGACTTACCGTTTTCCCACCTTTATATTAGGGGACGGATATCAGGCCAAAATGAGAGAACCGCTGGAACTGTACGATCCCCAGGAAAAAGGGATCACTCTAGTCGAGAGTTTCCCTTTATTGGGACTGCCGGGAGTCATCGGGGAAAACAGAACCCCGCAGCATTTAAGCAATATTTATAGCTTGGAAGAAGAATTATATGAAAAAGTCATGACTTTTTCAGCAGTGTTTGAAAAAATCAGCCCGGAAATTGTTGAACATGAAGAAGCTAATTGCGACGGGGCGGATATAATTTTAATATCCCACGGAGTGGTTTCCAGAGCGGCGCATGACGCTATGCTGATTCTGCGTTCTCAAGGCATAAAAGCAGGCTATTTCCGCCCTATAACTTTACGCCCTTTTCCTGAGGAAGCGCTAAGAAAAGCTATTTCTAAAAGCAAGGCTAAAAGAGCTTTGATAGCGGAATCTTCTTACGGGCAATTAAACAGGCTTATTAAGCAATCGATTTATGGGGAGACCATGCATATAGACACCCTATACAAACCGGGAGTAGGCATTGTCGATTATGATATTATAAATAAAGTAAAGCAGATTTTATAATAAGGAGGATAAAACATTGGCTATTGCACCAGCAACCCCTAAATCATGGTATCTTCCTACAAAACCACATAAATTTTGTCCTGGATGCGGGCATGGCATCGTTTTAAAAGCTCTAGGGGAAAACATAGATGAATTAGGGATTCAAAACGATATTATATTTGGCTGCGATATTGGATGCTCTTTGCTCGCTTGGGATTTTTTCGCCTGCGACAGTACTCAAACCCATCACGGCAGGGTAACCCCGGTCATGGTGGGCCTGAAAAGATCCCGTCCTGAACTTTTAACTGTAGGTTATATGGGAGATGGGGGCGGATATTCCATTGGCTCTCAGCATTTATTAAACGCGGCGGTCAGAAACGAGAACATAACTTTAATCCTGGTCAACAATACTAACTACGGCATGACCGGAGGACAGATGTCCCCGACAACTTTGCCCGGTCAGGTTACGGAGACCACTCCTCTGGGACGCGATGTGATTCTAACCGGTTATCCCACCAAAGGCCCGGAGTTCCTGAGTACCTTAACCGCCGACGGCGCTTATATAGCGCGAGCGACTGTTTCCAAATACAAACAGCTCAAAAGATTCATGCGCAACGCTTTACGTAATCAAATAGAAGGCAACGGCTTCTCTTTTTTAGAAGTGTTAGCAACATGTCCAACCAATTGGCGCACCAATGCCCAGCAGACCTGGAATTTTCTTGAAGACGAAATAGAAAAGGAATTTCGGGTTGGAGAACTAAAAACACCTTTTGGAAAGGGGGACAAAGAAGTTGCTGTTGACTAGAATTGCTTTAGCAGGAGAGGGAGGACAAGGAGTCCAATCAGTGGCGGAAATTATTGCCGAAGCAGCTTTCAATGAAGGAAAACAAACCATTTATATCCCTAATTTCGGCATAGAACAACGGGGAGGAGTATCTATCGCCTTTATACAAGTCAGCGATAACCGTATCGGCGCGCCCAAATTTGACAAAGCTGACGTGATAGTCGCTTTAAGCGACCGCTCGATAGCCCGCACCGCCGTTTTTTCAGATAATAATACCCTCTTTGTTTATGATTCCGCTTCTCAAGTGAATCAGGACGACTTTCCCCAAGAAGCTAAAAAAATAATCGGTATCCCCGCTATAGAAACCGCTAATAACGAATTGCACCCTAGAGTTTTCAATATTATCATCATGGGAGCGGTATTGGGATTAAGCAAAGTCGTAAGCTTCACCGCCGCCAAAGACGCTTTAATTTACAAATTAGGCCATAAATTCGCCAACGACGCCGATTTAAAAGAGCTCAACTTCAAAGCCTTAGAAATTGGCAGGCAACTGGGAGAAAAAGCTTTACAAAAGGAGGGAAAAACCAATGCCTAAAGAAATGGAAGTAATATCAGCTTCAATGGAGCGGGCCATATTTAACATTTTTCCTGCCTACTGTAAAGGCTGCGGTCTATGTACGGAAAAATGCCCGAACAACACCTTGAAATGGTCGGATAAACTGGGCGCTTACGGAACCCCTACCGTAATCCCCCGCGACGAGGACAGCTGCATCGCTTGTATGATTTGCGCTATGGTATGTCCGGATTGCGCTATCGTCATTGAAAGGAAAAAACGAACCAAATAAATCAAGGTCCGCCGTCCTCTTGGCGAAATATATCTATGTACGCGGAACTGTAAATAAGCAAAAACAAATCCCGCCGGAGCGAACTCCTGACGGGATCTTCTATTTATATGGGCCACACAGCAGTACCTCACCTATATCACCTAAGCGTTTCGGCAAACCTATGCAGCATAGAGGATACCTCCGCGCGGGTCGCTGTTCCTGCCGGGTCGAATATATTACTCCCCTGAGATGGCGCAAGTCTTCCGCTTACTATTCCGCCCCGATAAAGGGTTTCTACCGCTGTCTTCGCGTAATCTGCTATTTGAGCGTCATCGGAGAATTGGATGTATTGTAAGGTGACGGGGAATTGTTTGGCGCTCAGGTCCGCGTAGCGCATGAGCAGCGCCGCCAGGTCCTGTCTGCTTATGCTTTCTTCCGGAGCGAATCTGTTGTCTCCTATTCCGCTTATTATTCCGCTCTGCGCTCCCCAGTTCACCGCTTCATAGTAGTATTTGTCTTCGGTTATGTCTATGAAGGCTTGGTTCATACGGACCGCTGGGTTTCCCGCCAGCCGGTGAAGTACTGTTGCCAGCATTCCCCGGGTCA
>JAISDD010000084.1 GCA_031265005.1 Syntrophomonadaceae bacterium
GCAACGCGCTGCTTAGGTTTTATTTTGGATGTAAAACAATTATTTTACGAAATTCAAAAAAATACTTTCAATTTGAAGTTCATATAACTGAACATTGCAACTTGAATTGCAAAGGGTGCGGACACTTTTCGTCACTGGCGGACGAAGAATTTCTTGATCCCGCGTCGTTTGAAAAAGACTGCGCTTGTATTTCAAAACTGTCAAATAAACTGTCCCTTATAAGATTGCTCGGCGGCGAGCCGATGCTTCATCCAAAGCTGATTTCTTTTTTTGAAATCGCAAGGAAATATTTTAAGACAACGGTGATTGAACTTCTTACAAATGGCACGCTGCTGTGGAAGCAACCGGATGAATTTTGGATTGCCTGCCATAAGTATAATATTTACATAGAAATAAGTGATTTTCCTGTTAATATTCATGTTGCGGAAATACAGGCAAAGCGCAAAAAATACAAAGTTTGCGTGGGTTATACCCTGTCAAAAGAGACCGGTATGTGGAAATCGCCGCTTGATTTAGACGGCGGACAGGACGCTGAAGCAAATTTTGCTGTATGCGGAGCCGCGAAAATGGGCTGTTGCGTTGCCCTGCGGGACGGAAAGATATATATATGCCCGGCAGCCGCGCATATACAATTTTTTAACAAGTATTTTGGAAAAGATTTACGCGTTACCGAAAAGGATTATATCGACATTTACAAGGCAAAGAACAAGCAGGAAATACTGGATTTTTTGCACAAACCCATTCCGTTTTGCCGTTACTGTAATCTTGCCGCGTCATCAAGCGGATTGGAGTGGGATATTTCCAAACGGGAAATATCGGAATGGATATAGTAAGTATTCAGCAGTTTTACTTTTAGTTCTATACTCACGGGCAATGAGATTTGCCAAACTCAAGAAGCAAGAGTATCCTTTTTCTTATCGACATTTGCAACAGCAAATGTGTTCTCATTTATGGGAACAAGCGTGTCGAATATCTGGACTGACTCGCCTATAAGGCGAGTCAATGAGCCTCCCCACCGCATAGGCGCAAACAAATTTGCGGTCGCCTACTGGCGCGGTATCTTGTAAGCGTTGCCTCATCGACGAGGCTCGATCGGGTAAGGAAATTTATAATACCGTCTGGTTTAATACAAAATCTTTGTAGGCGGCGCAAACAAGTTTGCGCGCAAAATTTGCGACTTATTTGAGCCGCCGCAGAGGGCGCAAATTTGCGGCAAACAAGTTTGCGCGCAAAATTTGCGGCGGGGTATTAAATCAGACTTTGCGAATAAGTCAAAAAAGTAGAAAAAGTATAACTTTATCCATGTTACGCAATTTATTCGACTTCATGGGTATTTATATTTTTTTGTGTTTAGTGTAATCAAGCTACTAGTTCTGCAGCCAGCGCAGTTACAATTTTGCATTTTTGATAACAAGCGTTGTCAAGCATTATATGCACAGAGTTCAGCGTATATTCTGCGGCAACTTTCTTCAGCATTTCGCAGACCTCTACCGCTGTGATGTATGTGTCGTTGGCAACAGTTGTAACTTTTTTGGTCACAAAATTAAGGCTTCCAATCTATCATGCCCTTTTGTTTTTAGCAAATATTTCAGATTGTTGGTATAACGTTCGAATGTCATTTTCAAAGCGGAAAGATTTACTTACTTAGACGGTACTGTTTGTCGCTCAGGAATGAGGCGCTCTTAGCCCTGCGCCGGATAGTCTAGATCGGCGATAGTGTTCATCAGCTTTTCAAGCTTCTTTTCACCAACGTGTTTTTTCAAGCCTGCCTGCGCCTTTTCCCAGAGTTTCTGCGCCGCTTCCAGTGTTGTGAGCCCTGCTTCGGTTACGGTTAATTGCCGGTCCCGTTCGCGCTCTTTCGACAAATCCTGTATTAAACCCGTCTCAATAAGAGGCTTTATATTTCTTATCAGCGTTGTGCGTTCCAGTTTCATGATTTTGGCAAGCGCGGTTACACTACACGGGGCGGACCTGAACAGATTAATGAGCAATGAATATTGCGCGGTCGTTACCCCCGAAGATAGTAGCATACGATCATAGTATGCGGTAAGTTTCCGTGCCGCCTTGCGAAAGGTAATGCAATAGCATTTTTCAGTATTTCGTTTTATGCTCATTTTTTATGCTCATTGATCTTAAAACTGACAATGGCCGCAAACAATGAAAGCGCGGCATCAAGTATCCATACCGGCATAAAACTTCCGGCATGATCCATTATAAAGCCGCCAAGCCATGCGCCAAAAAATGAACCGGCTTGGTGCGTTAAAAAAATCAACGCAAACAGGGTACTCACATTTTGAGGCTGCACCAGCCGTGCAGTTATCGCTCCGGTAGGCGGAACGGTGGCTCCAAATGTAAGTCCGGCAACTACTGAAAACATGATGAATACAGGTACTGTTTTAGGAACAAATATGTAAGCACATATTAACAAAAGCCGTGTGAAATATAAACCGCTAAGAATGTTTTTTATCTTGAAAACACCTCCTGCGATTCCTGCAAGTATGCTGCCGGCGATTTGACATACTCCAAGAATTGAGAAACAAAATGCAGAAAAAGAGCCGGAAAATCCCCAAAAAGTAATTTCGCCGGGCAGATGGGTGGCAAGAAAAGCCACATGAAATCCGCAGGCGAAAAATCCGCCGTGAAGAAACAAATATGCCGGATTATGAAAAGCCTTTGCTATTTCTTCTTTCAATCCTGTATCAACGGAGCCGGCAGGGACGGTCTTGCGCGCTGCCGCCGGAGAGCCTTTTTCTTTTGTGCGGCACAGGAACCATGAGGGAATGAGCGATAGAGCCGCTGCCCCAGCCATAAAAATGCCGGCGCCATACAAGCCGTGGGTGTTTAAACAAATTTGTATGAGCGGTGCCAGTACGAACTGCCCTGCCGACCCGCCGGCGTTTATCAATCCGCCGGAGATTGAGCGTTTTTCATCGGGAACAGATTTAGAGATATGTCCCATTAATATCGGGAAACTGCTTGCCGCCGCCCCCGCCGGTGTCAAAATACCAAAGCAAAGTATAACTGCTAAAGCGGAATCGGCAAAGCGCAGCCCCAGAAATCCCACTATAAGACAAATGGCTCCGGCAAACAAAATCGAAAAGGTCTTATATTTTGCTGTGAGGAGTCCGCCTAATGGCTGAAACATACCAAAAGTAAACTGCCCTATCGCCATAGCCATACTTACTTGGGTAAGGCTGAGAACTGTATTTTCCACAAGGGGATTCACCAAAAGCCCAACCGTATTCCGTATTCCTGTCGATACCAGAATGGCCGCTGCAGCAAAAAGAGTCAGTTTCCAGAAATTTTTTATAATTATGCCGTCCTTTTTAGTGTATATACACTAAAATATCATAACATTTTAATCGTTGTCAATAGAAACTGTCTCACAATTAGCAATTAACAGTTAACAGTTAGCAATTAGGAATTAGGAGTTAACAATTAGCAATTAGGAATTAACAGTTAGCAGTGAATAATGAAGATTTGGTAATTATTAATTTTATTTAAGGAGAATAATGCTTGATATTGAAACTATTTGGCGAGCCAAAAAACTGTAAGCGCAGGTGCGCCCGCCTCCACCCGTTCAGCGGCCTTTATCTCGTCGTCTTTGGTAACGATGACGGCGTGGAGGGCTTTGGCGCAAGCGCAGAGAAAAGCATCGGCCAGGGACATAGGATAGTCTGCTTTGAACCGGGCGGCTTCCCGGTAGACCGCACCGCTAATGGTGTCGATCACGGTAATGGGAAGATCGGCCGCATCGCTCATAATTTCATCGGCGGCTTGCTCGCCCATGTCCCGCAGAAATCCATAGTAGACTTCGACCAGATTGATAATGCTCATAAAGATAGAGATTTCCCCTGCGGCAGCGCGAGCGAGCAAGCCGTTTACTTGGTCAAACGCAGCTTCATTCTTGATCAGGGATATCAAAGCGCAAGCGTCAAAGATGTAATTCAATCCGCATCTCATCCTTTTTGGAACAGTTGCCGGTACTGCGCCTCATCCAGCGCACGGTCTTTGCGCCGTTCTTCGAAAAGGTCTTCGCTTGAAAAACTACAGTTCTTCGCCAGATTTTGGAGCTTTTCGACAGTCTTTTGCAGTCTTGCCTGTGCGGTTTTATCTGCCGGATATGCGGATTTCGGGGTAAAGGTGAGTATCGCCGCACTCGCCGGGAATTCCCTTGGGATATCAATGGTCAAGCGCCGGTTTTCCGGTATTTCAACGGTTTGTTCAAAAGTCATGGGAGCCTCCATTAAGATAAGGATAACATAAACAATAAACAATAAGCAATAAGCAATAAGCCGCAATGAACAACTATTAATTTTATTCGCAAAATCTGGTCTAAACCCGACATTTGGCGGCCGCAAACTTGTTTGCCGCTTGAACGCCGGGGACAGCGGAATTGAGTATAACACGCAGTGTTAATGCTTACTCCTATAACGAGCGGTGGAATCGCCGCTCAGTTTAATCGTACATTAACACGCAGTGTTAATGCTTACTCATTGCTAATTCTTAACTGTTCCTTTTTCCATAAATTTTCTAAAAGTAAAACTGCTGCACTCAGGCGCAGCACAATTTTCAAAATTTTTCATAAACCATAAAATATTTTGCCGCTTTGTTTGTCTACATAAGTAAAGGGCGAATGGACTTGTTCAACAACTCGGTTAGTTGTTTCACAAGTCGCGCAAAATGCATAGAATTTTGTAGTTTTTAAACGGATGTTGTTCGGAAACTGAAGTTTCCGAACAACTCTAATATATAAAACGCCCAAGGAGAAAACATTAACACAAAAGTGTTAATGTCCGATTAACTATAGC
>JAISDD010000166.1 GCA_031265005.1 Syntrophomonadaceae bacterium
TGTTGGACGTAAAAAATCAATTCAAGCTATTTAAGAAGCAATGCTTCAGAATAGGGAGATATTTCTCTCAACTCAGAAAGAAGCTCAAACCGATGAGCCGGATGAAGGAGAAATCTTTACAGTAGGGACTATAGCGGAAATCAAGCAAGTGCTAAAGATGCCGGGAGGCACTATGCGAGTTTTGGTGGAAGGTCTATACCGGGCTGAAGTTCAGACTTTTATCACGTACCAGCCGTATATTAAGGCGCAGGTGAGGGCTTTACCGGAAAGCATGATCGATAAAAACCCTGAAACGGAAGCTTATGTGAGAGCTTTAGTCGCACAGTTTGAAGAATATGTAAAAATAAGTAAAAAGATACCGCCTGAGACCGTAGGGGTGATAGTTGGCATCGAAGAACCCAACAGGCTGGCCGACACTACCGCTTCGCATTTGCCGTTAAAACTTTATGAAAAACAGCGTATTCTCGAATTGGTGGACGTTAATGAACGTCTGAATTATTTATGCGAGCTGTTGGCGAGAGAGATGGAGATTCTGGAACTGGAGCGTAAGATTGGTATGCGGGTCCGCAAGCAAATGGAGAAAACGCAAAAAGAATATTACTTACGCGAACAGATAAAGGCTATCCAAAAGGAATTAGGGGAAAAAGACGATAGAGCGGCCGAAGTGGAGGAACTGAAAGCAAGAATAGATAAAGCAAAATTGCCGGAAGAAGCTCTGAATAAGGCGTTTAAGGAATTGGAACGTTTAGAGAAAATGCCGCCGATGGTAGCCGAAGCCGTAGTTGTAAGGAATTATCTGGATTGGATTTTATCTCTGCCCTGGTCGGTGGAAACCAAAGACCGCTTAGATTTTAAAAAAGCTGAGAAGATATTGGATGATGACCATTACGGGTTGGAAAAGCCTAAAGAAAGAATATTAGAATATTTGGCTATACGCAAACTGGCTAAAAAAATGAAAGGCCCTATTTTGTGCTTAGTCGGACCTCCGGGAGTAGGGAAAACTTCTTTGGGGAAGTCGATCGCTAAAGCTTTGGGACGTAATTTTGTACGTATTTCTTTGGGCGGAATGAGAGATGAAGCGGAGATAAGAGGTCATCGCCGCACTTATGTGGGTTCAATGCCGGGGCGGATTTTACAAAGTATAAAACAGGCAGGGTCGAGAAATCCTGTGTTTTTACTGGATGAAATCGATAAGATGGCGATGGATTTCAGAGGCGACCCGGCTTCAGCGCTTTTAGAGGTATTGGACCCAGAGCAAAATTGTACTTTTACCGATCATTATATGGAAGTGGCTTTTGATCTGTCAAAAGTAATGTTTGTCACCACCGCTAACTCCTTGTATAATGTGCCGCGGCCTTTATTGGACCGGATGGAGATTATTGAGTTAGGAGGCTACACGGAAGAGGATAAAGTGCAGATAGCTAAAGGTTATTTGATACCTAAGCAGATTGAGGAGCATGGGCTGCAGCCTAAGCATATTAATTTTTCTGAAGCGGTTATCCGTAAAATAATACAAGAATACACCCGTGAAGCTGGGGTTAGAAATCTGGAGAGACGGATCGCTTCTATTTGCAGAAAGACGGCCAGAAAGGTTGTTGAAAAGAAAGAGGCCGGCATTAAAATAACCGTTAATAATTTAGATAAATATTTAGGAGTTAAGCAATACCGCCATGGAGTTGCCGAGCAGGAACAGCAGGTTGGCGTAGCGACAGGGTTAGCGTGGACAGAAACCGGCGGAGATATATTATCTATCGAAGTGGCATTGACCAGAGGAAAAGGCAGATTGACTTTGACGGGGAAGTTAGGCGACGTTATGAAAGAATCGGCTCAAGCCGCGTTGACGTATGTTCATTCTAAAGCGGAAGAGCTGAATATAGAACCGGAAATTTTTACGGATTTTGATATCCATGTGCATGTTCCCGAAGGAGCTATCCCTAAGGACGGCCCTTCGGCCGGGATTACGCTCGCTACTGCTTTAGCCTCGGCTTTGTCGGGCAAAGAAGTTCGCCATAATGTAGCTATGACCGGAGAAATAACTCTCCGGGGCCGGGTGCTGCCTATTGGAGGATTAAAAGAAAAAGTTCTGGCTGCCCACAGAGCCGGTATAAAAACCGTCATTTTACCGGAAGACAATCAAAAAGATTTGATGGAAATACCGGATCCGGTAAAAAAACAATTAAATTTTGTTTCGGTAAGTCATATGGACCAGGTTTTAGCCGAGTCGCTGATTCATTAAAAAGGAAAAATATGGTAATAAAAGAAGCAAAATATATAGGCTCGTTTGTAAACTTGACGCAGCTTACCTCTGAAGGGGGAGTTGAAATCGCGTTGATTGGACGCTCCAACGTAGGAAAATCTTCATTTATTAATAAAGTGGTGCAGCGCAAGAATTTAGCTAAATCCAGCTCTACACCAGGTAAAACCAGGACGATAAACTATTTTCAAATAAATAGTAACTGGTATTTTGTGGATCTGCCTGGTTATGGCTACGCGAAAGTGTCCAAACGGGAGCGTATGAATTGGAGCAGGATGATTGAAACATATTTGCAAAACCGTGAAACATTAAAAGGAGTAATAATGTTGATCGACTTCCGCCATCCTCCGCAAGAAAATGATAAAGAAATGAAAAAATGGCTGGATTTTCATAATTTGCCTATTCTGCTAGTGGCGACTAAGATAGATAAAGTATCCAGAAACCTGCGCGGTAAACATTTGCACGCTATTAGGGCGGGACTGGGATTAGGAGCGGACGATGCCCCCATATGTTTTTCAGCTGAAACCGGCGAAGGGGTGGAGGATGTAAAAATGGCGCTTTCAGAAATCATTACTCTGGCTGGAAGCGAATAATCCATAAAGATTTTCTTTCATATTTTTGACGGCTGACAATGCGCGAACGATAGCCGTTATGGTTGATTGGGGGCGGCAAGGGGCCGTCTTTTTGAAAATTCAGGTATTTATCCTTATGGAAATTCCAGTTCTCCGCTTAAAATTAAAAAACGAAAATTTAAAGACTAATGCTTGATAAACATATATAATATAAATATGAAAATCGACATTTTTATAATAGTTTCGCGATAAATAATGAAAGTTATCACGGATGTGTGCGTATAAAGCGTAATGAAAAGTTTTTTATTATTGAGGGAGGGGCAAGTTATGTTCTTAAAGTGTAGGGGGAAAAAATTGTGGACGGCTTTGGCTTTAGGAATTTGTCTGACCATGTGGTTGGTTGCGCCGGTCTATGCAGCTACCAGTCCTACGGTGCAGACAGAGGAAGCGGATGTTTACGAGGATGAAGCTACTTTGAGAGGTTATTTGGATTCTTATGGTTCTTTTAGCCATTCGGATATAAGGGAATATGGTTTTATTTATAAAGACGGAAGCGGAAATTTAAGCGAAAGCAACGGAGTGAAGGCCAGGGTTGGAAGCAGTGAAATCAGAAGCGGCGATTCTTTCGAGTATCTGCTTACTGATTTGTATTATGACCGTACGTACAGATACAGGGCGTATGTGAAATATTATGACGGCAGCAGCAGTAAGTACGCATACGGGCCTACATTGTCTTTCAGGGCTGATGATGATACGGGGGACAGTTATTCCGAGCGCCCGGCTGTAGTGACTTTTGAAGCCGCTTTTGATCAGGGGGCGACTACCGCTACGCTTTATGGGGAAGTGACCAGCCGCGGCGGCAGCAAGATCAGCGAATATGGCTTTTATTGGGGGACTAACAGCAATGTTACAAACAAAAAAAGGGT
>JAISDD010000185.1 GCA_031265005.1 Syntrophomonadaceae bacterium
GTGGCCGGCACCAATGATGTAGGAAGTATGCACATAAATCGCACCATAAACGGAATCGCGGCGGGAGCTAAAATCAAAGCGGTGGTTGCTGGCTCGGAAACCACTGAAGTTTACCCGCATATGGAGTACGTGGTGCTGGAAGACAGCCCGCTTAAGGAAGGCACGGACATTATAGGGAAAAAGGTGGGTATAGTCGCTTTAGGCGGCTGCAACGAATATACTCCGTATGAATATTTAAAAAAGTACACTGGGGTAACAGACCCGAAAAACCAGTTTGAAATAGTAACAGTTCCCAACGGCAATGAAGAAACAGTCCTGCGTACCGGGCAAGTGGACGTCATAGGTATTCACGGCTTGGTTGAAGAGGTGTTTTCTCCCGGCGGCGTCAGAGTTTTATTTGATGATTATGATGTGTGGGAAGGAATAGGGGGCGCAACTCCGTTCTACTTCCGGACGGATTTCATAGAAGAAAATCCTGATGCGGTAAGGCGCTTTGTCAGCGCTATGGCCAGAGCCGGCAACTGGGCTAACGATAATCGTGAGGAAGCAAGAAAACTTCATGCTGAAAGATTGGGTGTTGATTTAGGCAGGGTATCTTCGATGTATACCGCCAAAGACGGAATTATTAAGCCGGAAAGTATTCAAGTGTGGATCGATACTTTGAAAGAATATGGAGAGGTTAAAGCGGATATACCATTGGAAACGGTTTATACTAATGAATTCAATGAATTCGCCCAATAAATAACGTCAGCGTTCAGTAATTTTTAAAAGGAGACAATGAAAGTGGAGAGCAGCGCTTTAAGAGAAGACCATCCCAGCCCGTACAATATCCAAATTAAAAATGTCCGGCGGATTTATAAGATTAATAACAAGAACAATAAAAAAGAAAAAGGTCTTTTTACCGCTATTGATAATTTTAATTTAGACGTAAAATATGGAGAATTTTTAACGATTGTAGGACCTAGCGGTTGCGGAAAATCAACCCTGCTGGACCTTATTTCCGGTCTGGCGTTACCGGATGAAGGATCAATTTACATAGACGGGAAAGAAATAACCGGGCCGGCTCTGGACAGAGGCTTTGTGATGCAAGGATACGCCTTATTTCCCTGGCGTACAGTCACTCAAAATGTTCAATTTGGACTAGAAATACAAAAGGTAGAAAAGAAAGAGCGGCAGCGCATAGCGCAGGACTATATAGAACTGGTAGGTTTAGCCGGGTTTGAAGACCGGTTTCCCTACGAATTGTCAGGGGGCATGAAGCAGCGAGTCGCCATCGCGAGGGCTTTGGCCTATAATCCTAAGGTTTTGCTGATGGATGAACCGTTTGCCGCGGTGGACGCTCAAACCAGAGAACTGCTGCAGGAAGAATTATTGCGTATTTGGGAGCAAACTCATAAGACAGTCGTTTTTATAACGCACAGTATCGATGAAGCTGTGTTTTTAGCGCAGAGAGTGGTGGTTATGAGCAGTAATCCGGGAAGTGTCAAAGAAATGATAGACGTCGACCTGCCTATCCCCAGAAAATTAGGTGATATAAAAATATCTCCCGATTTTAATTGGATTGTTCATAAAGTATGGAAATCTCTTCATAATGAAGAGGACGATCCGGTGCATATAAGTGATAAGCGCAGTCTGGAAGAAGAAATAGATCCGAATACGGTCATATAAAAACGTTAGGAGTGGGGAAAATGCCGAGAGTGGCAGTTGGCAGTACGGACGGCGTCGTAATAGATGAGCATTTTGGCAGAGCGGAGTTTTTTTATATTTATGAAGTAAAAGAGCACGAATGGTATAACTTGGTAGAAAAACGCTTTGTTCAAGGAGGCCCGCAGCAAGTAGCGGAAATGCTTGCGGATGTAAAAGTAGTTTTGGTCAAACAGTTGGGGCCTCATGCTGAAGAAGAACTTAGAAAAAGAAAAATTATAGGGCTAAAGGTAGAAGGGTCGGTGGAAAAAGCCCTCAAAGCTTATGCAAGACGCGGCAAGTTAATTAATTGCTTAGAAGAATACTACACTGCCGTGTCTTATGAGAAAGCCGAAAAACGCGAAAATTGCCCATTACGAGCTTTGAAAGATATTACCGCAGACCCCAAATTTATACATTAAGAGGTGAAAGAAATTGCTGAGAACAAAGAACTCAGTAAAAGAAGTGCATCCATGTTTTGGAGCCAGGGCGAATAGAGGGAGGATACATCTGCCGATTTGCCCTTCATGTAATATCCAATGCGCTTTTTGCCGGCGCTCCATAAATAAGGATGAAAACAGGCCCGGAGTAGCTTCTTTTATACTTACTGTGGATAAAGTAAACCAGTACATAAGCGACGCGCTTCAGATGTGTCCGGAAATAAGTGTGGTGGGTGTAGCCGGGCCCGGCGAATCGTTAATCGGGGAAAATCTTATAAAAGCTTTTAAAAGCGTAGGAAAAGAGTTCCCCCAGCTGTTGAAGTGCATGAGTACTAACGGGTTGCTTCTGAATGAAAAAGCGGATGAGCTTATTGAAGTGGGGGTAGATACTTTAACAGTTACTGTAAATGCTATAGATCCGGAGATATTGGCTAAAATTGTTATGGGGATCTATTACAAGGGAAAACGCTATGAAGGGACTGAAGCAGCGGCTTTATTAATCGAAAACCAGATTAAGGGAATAAAGAAAATGGCGGCTTCCGGGGTTACTATAAAAATTAACACAGTATTAATTCCGGAAATAAATCAAGATCATATTTATTCTGTAGCCAATAAGGTGAGTTCATTGGGAGCCGATTTATATAATATTATTCCTTTGATACCTCAGTACCGTTTGAGCCATTTAAATCCTCCCTCGTGTCAGGAAATTGACAGAGCCAGGGAAGTGGCTTCCGAACATGTTGACGTATTCAGGCATTGCCAGCATTGCCGGGCGGACGCTGTTGGAATACCGGGCGTTAATGACTTTGCCGGTAAAATATTTTTGGAACGCGCGGAAGAAACTTTTTCGCACGGATAAAATTATTTTTCTCAGACCCAAAATTAAGGAGCCGCGTTGACTTTAAATTTCAGCACGGCTCCGCTTCTTTACATTGATTTAATGACTAAGTAAGTATTTATTCGCCTTTAAAGACCGGTTTGCGTTTTTCAATGAAAGCCTGCATACCTTCTTTTTGGTCTTTGGTTCCATAACACATTGACCAGCCGTGAGTTTCAATGATAGTTCCCTGGTCGGCGCTGCAGTTCCAAGCGGCGTTTAGAGCTTCTTTGGCAAGCCTTAAAGAAAACAGCGGTTTCGAGGCTAGTTTTCTGGCTAATTTCATCGTTTCTTCTTTAAGGTCCGCTAGGGGAACAACTTTATTAACGATACCCAGGTCGAGAGCGGTCTGAGCGTCAAATGTTTCGCCTAAGAAAACCAATTCTTTAGCTTTGGACAAAGACATTAACTGGGGAAGGCGCTGAGTAGCTCCCGCACCTGGAAATATTCCGACATTAATTTCCGGAAGAGCAAATTTAGCGTTATCGGCGGCAATTTTCAGATCATGCGCTAAAACGTTTTCCAAGCCTCCGCCCATACATATTCCTGCCACCATGGCTATGGTAGGTTTGGCCATATTCTGCAACAAAAATGAACTTTCACGCGATCTGTCTATGAAAAGTCTCGCGTCTTTAACTCCATAATTAGCAAAAGCCTTTAAATCTCCTCCAGCACAAAAAGCTCGATCATTACCAGTGGTTATAACAACTTTAACACCAGGATCAGCAATAACTTCTTTGTAAATTTCATTCTTTTCCAGATTAAGAGGCGCGTGAATAGCGTTTAAAGCGTCTGGGCGATTATGCTGAATGATAGCAATACCATCTTCATCAACAGTTACGATCATAAATTCATATTTCTTATCCCTGTATGACATAAACAACCAATCCTCCTTAATTAACCAGATATACTACAAAGGTAATTTTGAAATACGAAAACACATATCCTCCTTTCCGCGTTTATTTTGAGTTGTAATAGAAACGAAAATAAATTAGATATAATTTAAAGTAGTAACATAATAAAAATTTGCGGGCACGATTCATTAATTAGGAATAATCGCTATTTTGGGGGCTTCTCCCCATAGCCTTTCCAGATCATAATGATTTCTTTTTTCCGCGCAAAAAATGTGTAATATGGCTGAATTATAATCGCTGATAATCCAAGTACCTTCCTGGTAACCTTCGCGTCGCAAAGGAAAAATTTCTAGCAGGGATAATTTGTTGTTAACATTGTCAGAGATGCTTTGTACATGTTTGGGATTGCGGCCGGAAGTAATTATGAAATATTCTGTCAATGAAGTTAAATTTCGAACGTCTAGAACCACTATATCGTCTGCTTTTTCATCCGAACAACAGTCAGTTATATGTTTAATTAACTCGTTGTCGCTAATCAATAGAATCCTCCTAGCTTAGATATCTTTCTAGTTTCAACAGCTTTTATAAGTGCTGTTTACTTATTTTGAATCATTCGAAAAAAATGATTATATACTATTATGCTTCGCGGATGAATAATAGTTTTTTGCACAATACAGTTTATTATTGTTGATTCTAGGCTATAAAGCATAGCTTCGTCAAGCCCCTTGTAAGAAATTTCACGCAATTGCCTGGTTTCCGGGTGGCGGCGCCCAGGTTCAATCTTATCCGCCAGATAAACTATTTTACTCAAGGTGCTCATATCAAGGCCGCCTAAAGTATGATAACTTATAGCCTGCAATATTTCAGGGTCGTTTATGTTGTAATGAAGCTGCGCCAAGTAAGCTCCCACTGGAGCGTGAAGAAGCTGCGGCATTTCTTTTTCTACAGCGTTGGACAGCAAATCATTTTCCCAAGCAACTTGCAATAAATCTTCGTTTTCAATACCTTTGGCGTAGTCGTGCAACAAAGCGGCGCAATATGCTTTTCCTTCGTCGAATTTATAATGAGCCGCTAATTCTGCGGCGGCTTGCGCGGTTGATATGGAGTGGACGTACAATTTAGAATTCATTCGCTGGTTAAGGTCTTCTTTCATGAAAGCATAATCTAGCATAATTGTCATCATTCCTTCGTGTATAAGTTATTAGCGTAAATGTAACTCTCTACAGTATCAGGCAATAAATACTTAATCGGCTTTTTTTCAGCAATTCTTTGCCGTATCAAGCTGGAAGATATATCTATAGCTGGTATTTCAAGATGTATTACCTTTGACCAAAATGTAACAGGCAAATCTGTTGATGATTTATAAGCTTCATTGATATTGAAACCGGGCCTGGTTACCGCGATAAAATTACAAAGGGAAGCAATTTGCTGATAATTTTTCCAGCTTTTAATCAACAGCAAAGCGTCCGCGCCCATAATAAAAAAAATCGGGCTATGAGGATAAAGCGATTGTAAAGATTTTATAGTATCCACTGTGTAAGAAAGTCCCTCACGATGTATTTCGAGTTCGGAAACCTCAAAATACTCATTGTCAGCGGCAGCTAATTTTACCATCTTCAATCTATGTGATTTATCCGCAAAACTAAGACCTTCTTTATGCGGAGGCTGGGCAGCTGGAACTAAAATTATACGTTCTAATCTAAAAGCGCTGCGCGCGCATTCAGCCGCTAATAAATGACCGTAATGAATAGGGTCAAACGTTCCTCCCAGTATGCCAATAGTTTGCTTATGCTCCATAATATAATACCTCACCTAACTTATATTATATTTTAATAAATATTTTTAAAATAGCCTATTCTTTTAACGATAAAAAATAAAAACAGTTATAATTATAATTAATGAAATAAAAACACTTCCTGTTATCAAGTATATATCACAGGAGAGCATAAATGGAAAAAGATATTAAAATTTCTTTTCATAATTACGGTTTTCGCAGTTTTATTACAATAAATTTGTGTCAGGAATGTCCTCGCCAAGATAACAAAGGGTGCTGCGGTTTATATTCGCCGGTATTTTACCCAATGGATTTTGCGTATTGGCTGGAAAAAAACCCGGAATTAATTAATTTTATATTAAATCTTCCTAATATCACTATTTTAGATTCTTCCATTACGGTCAACAGCCCCCGGGATGGAGACAGTTATCGCTGCCCTATGCACAATTTCGAAAGCGGATGTTTGTTAGCTCAAAAACTTAGAGAATCCATATGCCGGCATTTTGTTTGTCCGGGCGTCTACTGGCAAGACGAATTAAAGCTTTCACGCTGGAAAGATTTTTTTGAACAAATTTTTGATTATGAAATTACCATAAACAATACCATAGACGCAAGAATGCGCTTGGAAAACCTGAGTCTGCGCGTTCCGGAACAGAGGAACGACTGTTTCGAATTTATGAAAAAAATGGTCCTGGAATTAACGGCTTCTATGGAGAATGTCTTTACAGCATTACCCCAACAGGAGGAATTCTGGATCAAACGCGAGCTTGTTTTCGGCAAGCAATGGCTATTATAAGGTTAACGTATTTGCCCGTCTCCATAAATTATATATTTTATAGTCGTCAATTCATTCAGACCCATGGGGCCTCGGGCATGAAGCTTTTGAGTACTGATACCCATTTCGGCTCCAAATCCAAAAACGTTGCCGTCAGTAAAGCGGGTGGAAGCA
>JAISDD010000199.1 GCA_031265005.1 Syntrophomonadaceae bacterium
TTTGTTCAACATATAAGGCATTGAGCTGAATAAATTCTCGTCTTGGTTCCACATTGTCGCCCATTAAATCAGAAAATACATTTTCCGCTTCAATGGCCTGCTCTATATTGACTTTTAAAACCGTACGCTTTTCAGCGTCCATCGTTGTAGACCATAATTGTTCCGGGTCCATTTCCCCTAAGCCTTTATATCTTTGAATGTTCCATTTATGTTCATTTTCGGTTAAAAATTTATTCATATCCGTCGCTTTATAAAAATATTTGATTTCTTTTCCCCGTTTCAAGCCAAACAACGGTGGCTGCGCAATATATACATAACCGCTTTCGATCAATTTTCTCATGTACCGGTAAAAAAAGGTCAGCAGCAGAACCCGAATATGTGATCCGTCCACATCCGCGTCAGTCATAATAAAAATCTTATGGTAACGGGCTTTATTGATATCAAAATCTTCTCCGATCCCGGTTCCCAAAGCAGTGATTAAATTTCTTATTTCTTCATTAGACAACACCCGGTCTAACCTGGCTTTTTCAACATTTAAAATTTTGCCTCTTAAAGGCAAAATAGCCTGATACTTGGGATCTCTTCCTAACTTTGCCGAACCTCCGGCGGAATTGCCCTCCACTATAAAAAGCTCCGAGCTGGCCGGGTCGCGATTGCTACAGTCCGCTAATTTACCAGGCAGGGCAGTCGATTCTAAAGCGGATTTCCTTCTAGTAAGCTCCCGGGCTTTGCGGGCGGCTTCTCTCGCTCTTTTTGCGGCTATGGATTTTTCCGCTATCTTTTTCGCAACCGGCGGGTTTTCATTAAGATAATCCCCTAAGTGTTCATATATTACACTATTGACTACTCCTTGTACGTAAGTATTACCTAATTTAGTCTTGGTCTGTCCTTCAAATTGAGGGTCTTTAACTAAAACCGATATAACAGCCACTATGCCTTCCCGAATATCTTCCCCTAATAAATTGGATTCGTTTTCCTTTAAAATTCCGTTCTTTCTGCAATAGTCGCCGATCACTCTTGTTAGAGCGTTTTTGAGTCCCGTCTCATGGGTACCGCCTTCCTGCGTGCGTATATTATTGGCGAAAGAATAAATGTTTTCATTATAATTCGCATTGTATTGTATGGCCACGTTTACTATCGTATTATCTTTTTGCGCTTGAAAAGTGATCGGAACTTCGTTTATCAATTCCTTATTTTTATTAATATAAGTCACAAAATCAGTCAGGCCTTGGGATACAAATTCTTTTTTCACTTCTTCGTCTCTTAAATCTTCAAAAATTATTCTAAGTCCCGGGTTAAGAAATGACAGCTCTCTGAGCCTTTCCATAATTATTTCCCGGGTGAAAACTAATTCTTCAAAGATAAAAGGATCTGGACAAAACGAAATGCAAGTTCCGGTCTCTTCCGTTTCGCTTATCTGCATAACCTCTGTTACAGGTTTTCCGCGCACGTAATCCTGCTGGTACACATACCCGTCTCTTTTTACCTCAACCGTCATTTGCGATGATAACGCGCTCACGACTGAGAGACCTACTCCGTGCAGACCTCCTGAAATCGCGTAACCGCTTCCGCCGAATTTTCCGCCTGAATGTAATGTGGTCATGATAACTTCCAGCGCTGATTTCTTCTTTACCGGATGCTCGTCAACCGGTATTCCCCGTCCATTATCACTTACAATCACACTGTTATCCTGATTTATAGTAACAGTTATTAAACTGCAAAATCCTCCTACAGCTTCATCTATACTGTTGTCGACAATTTCAAATACTAAATGATGCAACCCTTTACTGCCAGTCGAACCTATATACATACCTGGTCTTTTTCTAACTGCTTCAAGGCCTTCTAAAACTTGTATATTGGCTGCACTGTAACTATTGTCAATGCTCCCCAATTTTGAACCTCCTCGTTAGATTTGCAAATTACTCCGCGTCTTTTATCCCCAATCCTCTTTTAAATAAAGTGTTCGAAGAAATATGCGAGATAATGACTCCATCGTCACAAATAATCATAGACTTTTCTTTGCTCTTATTAGTAATCATTGTTAATTTTTTTTCCAACCGCGCTTGTTCAATGATATCCTGCATATTTTCCGATAACGGATCCTGCAGGTTAACGATAGTTATTATTTCTTTCAAAGGTACTGTATAGTTATTTCCTACGTGAACATACATTAGACTGCTCCTTTCTTCTTTAAAACCCCGTTGTCAATAATTGTCAAAAGCGCGTTTTCTAATTTATCTAAATATTCAGAATTTACTGCCGTCATGAAACTTTGAAACGGCGCTTTTTCCAAATAATCCAGCAGCATACAGCGTTTTCTTTCATCCAATTCAGCCATTACCTCATCCAATAAAAAAAGAGGATAATATCCTTTTATTTTCGCGAATGCGCATAATTCCGCCAGTTTTAACGAAATAGCTATACTCCTTTGCTGTCCCTGAGAACAATATTGGCGGGCCTGACGATTATCAAAATATATATGTAAATCATCTAAATGCGGTCCTATGAGAACACTTTTACGTTTTATCTCTTGTTCAGCTTTCAGTTCCATTTGTTCTTCTATTTTTTCGCTGAGCGTCTTTATATTAATTTTATCACGATCTAAGGGAAAAGAGAGCGCATATTTTATTTTTAACTGATTATCGCTACCGTTTATAAATTTATATATCTCTTGTAAGGCATCGTCTAAAATATTTATATAATTAAGCCTGGCTAATACTATTTTGGCCGCTTGTTCTACAAATACGGCATTTAACGTTTTATATAAGCCACCTTTAGTTTGTTCGCCTTTTAATAAATAATTCCTTTTTTTTAAAATTTTACTATAATTTTCAAAATATTGGCAGTACTCTTTAGCTACTTGTTTTAATCCGTAGTCTAAATAATCTCTGCGCTGCTTAGGAGGCCCTTTTATAAGGTACAGGTCGTCAGGAGTAAATAAAACGGTGCTTATTGAATTTTCCGCGTAAGTGGAGCGTTTACTGT
>JAISDD010000229.1 GCA_031265005.1 Syntrophomonadaceae bacterium
CCACGGCTGATATGTTCAAATTGTTCATCAACGTTTCGAATTATATTTTTTTCCATTATTTCCTCCATTCCACCGCTTTGCGGCGGCGTCAATTTTATATTAAGCCGTATTTTTCGCGCCATACCGCTTCATGCTCATGCGTCACGCCGCAGAGTTCGTATTCCTTATCAATTCCTTCACTCCACATGAAGTGCAGATCGCCTCTATTCTTTATAAAGATATGCTCAGCATAAGTGAGCGCATTCGGAAAATAAGTAAACCGGAACTCAGTCGTCTTCGTCCGGTCACATATTTCCTTCAAGGACTGTTCGAAAAACATGGCATGTTTTTTTCCCCGCACACAATGCCGCAATCCGACTAAATTGTGCAATTTGCTGAGTTTGGGGAACCAACTCATAATCTCTTCCTTGCCGTTGATTAGTAACCAGACACAGTGGCGCTCCCCCGTATCCGGTAAAATTCCGGATTGGATAATTTGCACACTGTACATACTGTGCGTTGCGTTTTCATCAATCTCCAGCCCCAGTTGTTTCTTTTCTTTACCTTCTGCTTCATTGTCTCGTGTGAGAATTATGGTCATCATGGTTTCCATTCCGTCGCGTTGCAGCGCACTCCATTATTTTATTTCATCTAAATCCATATGATTTATTATCAAAATTCAATTTTGACATTTTATTTCCATAGATTTATCTTTAATTTATTTCATTATTGAGTCTTTGAATAAGTTCTCCAAGGTGTTTATTCCAGTTTTCCCATTCTTTTGAATCGCGCCACAGGTCAACAATTTCCCTGTCTCCATCTTCGTCGGGTACTTCATTTTTAATATCCATCAAATATTTCAACAGATATTCCAGCGACTCGCTATCCGCGGTAAAGGCTTTTATGTTTTTCAGTTTTTCATAATGTTCCAAATTTCCGGCATCTTTAAACATAAAATACAATTCAACAAGCGCCATTGCCGTGTTGTCATAGAAAAAATCAATATCATCAAAATCAGTACCTAATAAATGGCCTCTCATCCGGGAAATTATTTCCGATAACTTCAGTTTGTTATTTTCAGGAAAATTTTCTGCCAGAAAATCAACAACATCCAAACCAGCATCGCTTTCCAATGCCTTAAAACCCCATGCGCCCATGATTTCACTCTCCCTTTATATAAAAAATAATAGCATAATGAAGCGAGTATGTGCAATAATTAGAGAAGTAAAGCGTATTTTAATTATAAACGATTATAATAAAAGGTGAATGATATCATTATTCGCTTTAATTGGGAGGCTAAAATGGATAACACCAATAACACTAAAAATATTCGCTCAAGAAAACGTAAAAAGAGCAAACTCAAACGCTTTATAATCTTTGCGCTGATCATCTTTATAGCGGTGGGTATTGGTTCTGTCGCCGCGGTAACGACTTATGCTATGAAAAGTATGCCGGAATGGGATCCGCAGCTTCTCACCGGCGACCGTAGTACTTTTATATATGATGATAAAAATAACATCATGACTACTTTGCACGCGGGCGAAAACCGCGTCGAAGTCAACAAAAATCAGATGGCTCCTGACTTAGCAAACGCCGTTGTTTCCATTGAAGACAAAAACTTTTACAATCATTACGGTATAGATATTAAGGGTATCCTCCGCGCTTTATATCTCGACTTTACTTCCGGCGAATTAACCCAGGGCGCCAGCACTATAACTCAGCAGCTGGCCCGAAACGCTTTCCTGACTTTGGACAAAAAATGGGAGAGAAAAGTCAAAGAAATAATTTTAGCCTTTAAACTGGAATCTCGTTATACCAAAGATGAAATATTAACTATGTATCTGAATAAAATACCTTTTGGAGCCGGGGCTTACGGCGTCCAAGCCGCCGCCAACACCTATTTCGGCAAAGACGTCAGCGCCTTAAACCTCGCGGAAGCTTCTTTGATAGCGGGCCTGCCCCAGCTTCCCAACACATACAATCCTTTTATCAATCTTGAAAAAGCCAAAAACCGGCAAAAAATGGTCCTGAACAGTATGGTGGAAAACGGATACATCACTCAAACAGAAGCCGAAGACGCCTTTAATCAAGAATTGATTTTCAATACTACAGCCTCCTCTTCCAACAGTTATGGTTATTACATCGATGCTGTAATAGAAGAAGCTATAAACATTTTGGCCGCTAAAAACTATGACAACCCTGCGGAAACCATCTATAGATCTGGGTTTAAAATTTATACTTCTATGGACGCTGATTTACAAACTTTGATGGGAAATACATATAGCAACAGCGCTAATTTCCCTAACGAATCTAAAAACGGCGCGCAAGTAGAAAGCGCCGCTGTAGTCATAGATCATTCCAACGGCGAAATCAAAGCTTTGATCGGCGGCCGCCAGTACCAGCAGCAACGCGGTTTCAACCGGGCAACCAGCGCTTACCGTCAGCCTGGCTCGGTCATAAAGCCGTTGACGGTATATAGCCCCGCCCTGGAGCAAAATATTATGCCTTATAAAATGTACAATGATTCTCCATTGTCGATAAAAGTAGGCAATACCCTTTGGAAACCGGAAAATTATGACGGTTCTTATCGCGGTCCCATTACTATGCGCACGGCGGTAAAATATTCGGTTAACACTTACGCAGTTCAACTGCTGCAAGATGTCGGCGTTCGTTACTCTTTCGATTACGGCAGAAAATTCGGCTTGGAATTAATCGACGCTCCCAGCAAAAATGATTTAGATTTGGCGCCGTTAGCCTTAGGCGGGCTCACTCATGGAGCTACTCCCGTTCAGATGGCTGCCGCTTATGGAGCTATTGGAAACGGCGGCACTTACATTACTCCCACGTTGATTAATACTATAGTAGGCGCCAACGGTCTGGAAATATATAGCCGCAACCCTACTTACACTAAAGTTATATCGGAACAGACCGCCTGGCTTATGACCAGTATGATGCAGTCGGTAGTGGAATCAGGAACCGGCACCAGAGCTAAAGTTTCCGGAGTGGAAACCGCCGGTAAGACCGGAACTTCAGAAGAATACGCCAACTCTTGGTTCTGCGGCTTTACCCCCCGCTATTCCTGCGCCGTATGGATGGGATATGATATTCAGCAGTATTCAATGAACAATGTTTTCGGCGGCACCTGGCCGGCGCCTATTTTCAAAACCATGTTACAGCAAGCTCACGTTCGTGAAGGAAGCACAACTTTTACTAAACCTTCTAACATAACGTCTGTTTCCATTTGTTCAGTATCAGGCGGCCTTCCGGGTCCTAACTGTCCTCCCAGCACTATAGTGACTGAATACGCGCTTGAATCCGCAGTGCCTAAAACTGTCTGCACTTTGCATAAATTAATATATATTTGCCCGGATTCTGGCAAATTAGCCGGGCCATACTGCCCGAACCCTGAAGCTAGAAGCAGCAGCGGCCTGAACGACCCCACAGAAACCTGTGATATCCATACTAATTCTGTAAGCTATGTTGTCAGAAACCAAATCGCCGTTTGCGCGGACCCACGGCACGGCGACAGGCTTTATCGGGCCAATATTCCCAGAGAAGGCCAAACCGGAGGTTGTCCTGAAATAAAATACGTGATCATTGACAGCGACGAATTACTTCCGCCTTACTGTCAACTGCCGGAACATCAAATCCTTCCTGCCTTGACGCAAACTAATCCTCGTCCTGGGCAGGAAATCGATGCAAATGAAACGGAGACTGATGAACAAACCCTGAACACCAATCAGCCTGCTGACAACGATAATCCTTTTCCGGCTTCGGCAGAGGATACTGATAATTCGGAGATCATGCTGTAAGGTACGGCAATCACCTCGTGAAAATTAAAACTAAAGGAAGTCAAGGGCTTGCGCTCCAAGCCCTTATACTATTCTCTATTAAAAACGCAGGCAAATCTCGTGACCTTTAGGTTATATTTGCCTGCAGCTAAGGAAAATACCCCTGCGGGGCACGAGATAGTATATATTAACGTGTGCCCCGTAGGAGTATCCGCTTTCAAGGTAATGTTTTAATCTTGTGCCCTGTAGGGGTATTACGGATTAGTATTACAACACTGAAAAGCGGAAAAATCAACAGAAAAAAACAGTGATTTTATCTGTGCGACTCGCTGCGCACGAACAAATAGGTTCCTATAGCTAGAAACACCGCCGTCAAGGCGACGATAGCCGTAAGCGTCGC
>JAISDD010000019.1 GCA_031265005.1 Syntrophomonadaceae bacterium
CTATCGCTGACGGCGCCTATCCCTTTGCCGACAACTTTTACGCGATAACCGTCAGCAACCGACCGCCGGCAACCGCCGCCGCCAGAGAGCGCGCGGACAACACCGCCGCGCTGATCGACTGGATTTTGTCCGTGCCAGGACAGGAATTGGTTGAGAAAACGGGCTATGTGCCTTTGCATTCTTAAAAAAAACACTTTAACCAGTGCGTTTCCTTGCGCAACATGGTTCACATCATTGACAAACGCAGACTACCGTCTGAATTTTTGTACTATGGTTGTGAACATGCTTTAAGGTAATAGTTTAATTACAGATTAGTATTAGACGATACCAGAGTTTTATAAAAGGTACTTGCTCATCACAGCAAATACCTTGTCGATATCGATAGGCTTGCTGAGATGGTCATTCATTCCGGATGTATGCGCCTGATTGATATCCTCTTGGAACGCGTTGGCTGTCAGGGCGATAATAGGAACGGCTCCAGCGCCCGGCCGTCCGCTCGACCGGATAGCGGCGGTAGCTTCAAAGCCGTCCATGACGGGCATTTTTATATCCATAAAAACGATATCTATTTCCAGCGAATGCTGCTCGAACTTTTTGACCGCCTCCTTCCCATTCTCAGCCTCGATAATGCGTATACCGCTCGGTGCCAGGAGCGTCAGAATGATTTCGCGGTTTATCTCTACGTCTTCCACCAGTAAGAGGGTTCTGCCCTCAAAGTTATAGTTTTCAGAGGACGCGTTGTCTTTATCGGCGTATTCCGACGCCTCGCAGACTTGCACAGGAACAGTAACCGTAAATGTTGAGCCTTGATCAGGAGTTGAGTTTACGCGGATATCCCCGCCCAGCATACTGACAATGCGTTTTGAAATCGCCAGCCCCAGCCCTGTGCCGCCATACTTTGCCGCAATGCTGTTATCTCCCTGTTGAAAGGATTGAAACAGTTTTTCCTGCTGCTCAACGGTCATACCGATACCAGTATCCCGCACGGAAAACTCTAATGCGGCGACACCTTTCCCGTCAGTTTCCCCTATTTGGCGGGCGGTGAAATCAATACGCCCATTCTCCGGCGTAAACTTTACAGCGTTGGAGAGCAGATTCATAATAACCTGTAAAATACGCTGTCCGTCTGAATTTATAAATGACGGAACGTTATCACAAATCAGCTTAAAATCAATGTTTTTGCTCTGGCAGCGGGGCAGGAACATATCCTTAACTTGTTCAAGGATCGCGGGAAGGGAAAACGGCTGCGGATACAATTCCATTTTGTCCGCTTCAATTTTCGACATGTCGAGGATATCCGTCACGAGTCCCAATAAGTACCTTGAAGCATCTTTTATGCGGGTATTGCAGGATCGCATTTGGGAAATGTCCGCAGCCTTTTCCGCGATCTCTGTCATGCCGATGATCGCGTTAAGAGGAGTCCTTATTTCATGGCTCATATTGGACAGAAAATCGCTTTTGGCTTTCGCTGCCGCCTCCGCTGCCTTCGTCTGAACTTCCAAAGCCGCCGTGCGCTCTTTAACTGTTCTTTCCAATATTGTATTCGCTCGTTTTCTGCGGCTTATGATGAAACTGAGCAACGCGACGATCGCTACAAGCATCACGGACAGGCCCAGCAAAAACATGGACTGTTGCTGCGCCATCGTTCCGCTGTAATCGAAAATACGCTGCTTCCACCGTTCGTCTATGGTGCCGGTATCCACATAAGCCTGTGCTTTACTGACGATAGACCGGAGCAGCTCCTCATCCTTGTTGAATCCAAAATATGAGCCGTAGTAGAATGAAAACGCCAAGTTAATTTTGAAGCCGGGATCTTCCATATAGTTGCTGGTACTCAGCAGCGTATTGCGCGACGCCATCATTAAATCAATTTCGCCGGTTTTCAGTTTCCGCAACGCGTCGTTGGTGTCGGCGCATTGAATAAGATGGCTGTGATCAGGAAACCACTTGTTTAAAAAATCTTCATGTGCGCTTACTTTTACTACGCCGATACGGGAATATAATACTTGATTAACGGAGACGTCGGGCGTATCAATCAAGGAAAGCAGCGCGAAATAGTCGTCGGCATACGGCGCGTCCGCCCACAGGAATCTCCCTTTCCGTTCGTCGGACTGCAAAAGCTCCGTAATCATGACCGCGTCGCCGCGTTCCAAACTGGTGAGGTTATCGAACCACTCGGAATCCATATCGCTGACAACTTCATATCGCAATCCGGTCAAATCGCATATTTTGTCTAATACATCTATGCTGATACCCTGCCACTGTCTCTCCTTGGCGTTGTAAAAGCTGGACGGATAGTTGTCGGATTCGGCAATAAGTTTGACCGGGGTTCCGGTTTCGGCACGCGTTTGCAAATACGTTTTTTCTGGTTCGGTAAACTTCGCATAAAGGGCGCTCTTGTAAGAATCCTCATAGCCCTGGTTGTAGAGAGTCAGCAGATATTCCATACCTCCCCCAGCCAAATACTTATCCAGGACAGACACGATGGGGTTCAATTCTTCCTGCCCTGTGGAAAATGACGACGGGGAATAAACTATGGGAAAAATATTCTCTACATGCCATCCTTCAGGCATATTCGCTTCGCCGTGCTCCTCGGCGAGAAACGCGTCCGCTTCGCCCGAATAAACTAAAGTGGCCGTGCTTTCAACAGAATCTCCGTAAACGGGGGTTATGGTATACGGTGAAGAATCAAGAATAAGCTCCGCGGTATTGGAGCCAGCCAAGAAGCCAAGCTTTAACTGGCGTGTTTTGGATATTTCCTCAAAACTAAGACTATCGTTCAACCGAAAAGCCACGATCGCGCGTTCCACAAACGCTCTTGACATGAAGAACGTTTCCCGCCGTTCCGGCGTGGCGGTGAGTTCTCCGGTAAAATCTATTTCTCCGGTGGATACGCCGTTATATAGCACATCCCATTCATATGCTTCAGGAGTGAACTTGACGCCGAACAATTGGCTCATCCAATCGCAAAACAATGCGCTGTATCCGCCGGTCGTCCCATCCGGTTTTGTAAAAAATTCCGTACTTGAAAACGTCCCGTAGGAAAATCCTTTATCCTTATAATTAAGGATCACTGCCTCGATGGCTTGTACTTCTTCCGCCGTCACACCGGGAATATCGCGAAAATTTGTATAAGTCGCTGGCGCTTCATTACCGTTGCCGGGAATCGCGGCATTGCAGGATATTCCCACAGCTATCAGCGCGAGAATCAATGCTGCACATGCACATTGCTTCATATGACGCAGCTTCATTCCTGCAGTCTCACTCCTCTCTTTTTTAGGGCTGGCAGTATTTAATTCCCCAAAGATGCCGGCTCATTACCGTGAGGATGTTGTCTACATCAATGGGCTTTCATGTCTGCTTCCGATGAAAACGGTTCGTACTTTTTGGCAACTCTTCGCCATTTTCAACTTTAATACATTATACCATGAATTTGGTATTTGATGAAGGTGTTCTGTACGCTGGGAGTGGCCTTTTGCACTGATCATATTTTTAGGAGTGAAAGGTTTTTTGTTGAAATAAAAAGTTTTGTTCATTGCAGGTTTGCAGTTTATCAGTGCATATACCCATTTCCATCTCAATCGGAAACTTGATACTTTATACTAGGTATGCTTTTTCCATCTCCAGTAAATATTGTTTTATGGAAAGTCCGCCCCCATATCCGGTTAAATCGCCATTATGACCTATTACCCGATGGCAGGGAATAATAATAGCAATAGGATTACGATGATTTGCCATGCCAACCGCACGGCTTGCCCGGGGGTTACCGACCATAACGGCAATGTCTTTATAACTGCGGGTTTCTCCAGCGGGAATAGTTTGTAACGCTTTCCACACGGACATTTGAAATTCTGTGCCGCGAAGAACTAACGGCAAATCAAAATCCGTACGCCGTCCTTCAAAATATTCCGTAAGCTGTACCGCCGCTTGCCGGATAGCCGGCGTTTCGAGGGTATCAAAGCCGGCAGGTACTTGTTCGCCGCCGAAAAACACGCGGCATATAGCGCCGCTATCTTCGGCAATTCCCAATATGCCAATGGGATAATCATAGAAAAATACACTTTTCATATTTTCACTCCTTTAACAGCCAAAACGGATTAGCTTTTTGTAATATTGCGTATGATAGTCTGCAATGATTTTTTCATTTGCGAAATAGCCGAAAATCATTATTAAAGCGATGCCAAAACAGTATTTAGGCCGAAGTAACGTAACAATGAACACAGCCGTCAGTACAGGAAGCATATCGCGCACATTCCACAATTAGCTTTGTAAAAATATCATTTATTATTTTTAGGCCATAATTTTATAATTACGCCCACAGCGAAAATAACAATTATTAATTTTAGAAAAAGAATTATCATATGTCATATCCTTTATTTTTTGAGCATAACATTTTATCTTTTATAAGACAAACAATTTTATCGTTTTCAGTGTGAAAATTCCATTTCTGGAAGCGAAGAGAATCCTTATTTAATTTTTGGCATAAAAAGGGATAAAAACTTATATATATTAGTGAATAACGCTGCTTTATATAGGATAAGCAATAAGTGCTGGGGAGGTGATTTGATGTGGAACGGTTTCAAAATAAAAACCCTGATCGCAATTGTGATTTTAGCAGCCGTAGTTTTTTCCTGTCGCTCCAATCAGTATAATCATGTACTGGAGCCTGCTTT